>JAKONR010000350.1 GCA_022701825.1 Hymenobacteraceae bacterium
GCCTTGATGGCCTCGCGCACTTGCAGCGCCAGCTCGCGGGCGGGCACGATGATGAGCGCCTGCACGGCCTTGGCCTTGGGGTCGATTTGGGAGAGGATGGCGAGGCCGTAGGCGGCGGTTTTGCCCGAGCCGGTGGGGGCCTGGCCGGCCACGTCCTGCCCCTCCAGGGCGGGCGGCAGCACCAGCGCCTGCACGGGCGTGGGCTGGGTGAAATTCAGCTCGGCCAACGCCTGAAGAAGCGGGGCCGAAAGGTTAAAGTCAGTAAAAGCGGCCGGAGCGGCGGGGGCTGGTTGCATCCGGCAAAGGTACGGCGAGCGAGTAGGGTAAGATTTAGCTTACCCTACTCGCTCGCCACGTTCACCAGCTTATACCGCACGGCCGACTTTTTGGGCCGGATGTCCAGCCCCACGTAGTGGGCATAAACCTGCGTAAACGACGCCCCGAAGTAGAAAATCATGGCCGAGTAAAACACGAACAGCAGCACCAGCACCAGGCTGGCCGCCGGGCCGTAGATGGGGCCTAAATCGCGGGAAACCAATAACAAGCCCAGCACGTGCTCGCCAGCCTCGATGAGCACGGCCGTGAGCAGCGCCCCGCGCCGCACGGCCCGCCAGGGCACTTTGGCCGCGCTGAGCGTGCGAAACACGTAGCCGCACCACGCGGCCAGAATCAGTAGGCTGACTACCCAGTTGAGCGCCTGCACCAGGTAGTGGGCAAAGGTGGCATCAAAGCCCGCGATGAAGTCGCTGAAAAACCCCAGCGCCGCATCGGCCGAAAAGGCCAGCACCGACAGCCCGGCCGTGGCCAGCAGCACGCCCGCCGAGCGCAGCCGCTCGCGCAGCGCCACCGATACCTGGCTGACCTGCCGCCGGGGCCGCACGTGCCACAGCTGGTTGAGCGAGTGCTGAATGACGGTGAAGAGCGTAGTAGCCACGAACACCAGAAACGCGAACCCCAGCCAGGTAATGAGGCGGTTGCGGCTGGCGTTGGCCACGTTGTGCACCGTTTGGGCCACCAGGCCGGCCCCGGTGGTGCCGATGAGGTCGCTGAGCTTGGTGAGCAGCATGAGGCGCGCGCCCTTGGCCGAGTACACCGAGCCCAGCAGCTGTACCAGGATAATGACGATGGGCGGCAGCGCAAACGACGTGAAAAACGCCGTGGCCGCGCCCAGCCGCAGCGGGTCGTTGGCGCCGAGCTCGCGGGCGGCGCGGCGCAGCAGTAGGTACAGGTCCACCCACCAGGCGCGCTGGTGGTGCGCGGCGGGGGCGGCGGGTAAATGGTGGGGCATGGTAGGCTCAACGCCAAAAAGACAACATTTTATTCCGGAAGCGGTAGAAAAGACCCCGCCTTGCCGACGGCCGCCAAGCCGATTACCTCGGCCCGGCGCGTGGCTAACGGCTAACTCAGGGGCTGGTTACGCATGAGTAGTACTTCCATATCCGCCGCCGGGGTGCAAGCCAGGCCTGAGCCGCCGCCCCGCACCTGGGTGCAGCGCCGGCTGTTCGACCCGTTTATGAGCCTGCTCAAAGCCGGGCTTTCGCCCGGCAGCCTGGCCCTTACGGTGGCGCTGGGCGTGGCGCTCGGGGTGGCGCCCACGGTGGGGCTCACCACCATTATCTGCACGGCGGTGGCCCTGCGGCTGCGCCTAAATGTGGCCGCCATGCAGCTGGTCTGCCACTTGCTAAGCCCAGTGCAGCTGCTTTTGCTCTTGCCGCTGCTGCGCTGGGGAGCCACTATTCTGGGCCAGGGCGAGCGGGTGGCTACGCTCACGCTAACCCAAATCCGGCACATGGTAAGCACCGAGGGCTGGGGCAGCGTGGCGCAGCTGCTGTGGCGCGCCGAAGTGGGCGCGCTGCTGCTGTGGGCGGTGGCGGCGGTGCCCACGGTAGCCGCGCTGTATGTTGGCCTGCGGCCCTTGTTTAGCAAGATAGTGCGCAGGCACGAGGCCACCGAAGCCGTGGCGGCGGCCCCACCCGTACCAATAAAATAAAGCCGGCGCAGCAGGCGAGCAGGCAGCTATTAGTAGGCGACCTGTACTCAGCAAAAAGGCGCACCTGACTACCGTCGGGCGCGCCTTTTGGGCTTTGTGCGGCACAAGCTAAAGCTTGTGCCGCACTGACTTTAGGCCAGGATATACACCGGCTGCACTTCCTCCATTTTGAAGTAGGGGTTCACGCCTTCGTCCGAGTTCAGGTCGAGCAGCATCAAATCCACGTGCTGGTACTCGCCGGTGCGGCCTTCGAGGGCGGGGCCGAGCTGGGGCAGGAATTCGGGGTTTTGGTCGGTGGTGTCGAAGGCCAGCAGCAGGCGCGGGGGCTGGCTGGGGTCGTTGGCCAGGCCCATTTGGGCGAGGTAGATGGCGCGCACCGTGGGCACCGTGGTTCCGAAGGCACGCAGGCTGTCTTCGAGGCCTTCGGGCAGGTTTTCGGGCTGGCTCAGCGTTACCTGGGCATCGGGGGGCAGGCCGCCGGCCTGGGTGAGCTGGCCGCTGAGCATGGCCCCGATTTCATCGGCGGGCAGCAGCTTGCCGGCCGCCGAGAAGGGGTTCAGCACCACGTCCTGGCCCTGGG
>JAKONR010000359.1 GCA_022701825.1 Hymenobacteraceae bacterium
CTCGATGCCAAGCTGCAAGCCTACGCCGAGCGCCTGCTGGGCGAGCGCCGCGGCTACATCGTGGCCCTGGAGCCCAGCACCGGCGAGATTCTCGCCTGTGTATCGGCCCCCAGCTATGACCCCGCCGTGCTCACCGCACCCGGCCAAAATGCCGCCCGCCTGGCCTTGCTGCGCGACGATGAAAACCGCCCGCTGCTGAATCGGCCCGCCGTGCAGGCTAGTCCGCCCGGCTCGGTCTTCAAGCTCGTAAATGCGGCCGTGGCCTTGCAACTCGGGGCCATTACCAACAACACGTCGTTTCCCTGCGACCAGTCGCTCATCAATTGCGTGCATCAGCACCCGCAGGCCCGCAACCTCACGCTGGCCCTGAAATACAGCTGCAACCCATATTTCTACCAGACGCTGCGCGCCGTGGTGGAGCCGCGCCCCGACTCGGCGGCCACGCTGGCCGACACCGTGGCCGCCCGCCACACGCACCTCGGCGCGTGGCGGCGCTACGTGCGCTCATTCGGCCTCGACACGCTGCTGGGGGTGGACATTGCCCGCGAGCAGCCCGGCTTTTTGCCCACGCCGGCCTACTACGACAAGGCCCGCCGCACCAAGAACTGGAATTTTAAATCCATCTACTCGCTCAGCATCGGGCAGGGTGAAATCAACCTCACCGGCCTGCAAATGGCTAACGTGCAAGCTATTATTGCCAATCGGGGCTGGTACATCACGCCGCACTTTGTGAAGGCCATCGGCCGCAGCGGCAAGCCCTTGCCGCGCTTCCTCGAAAAGCACCATACGCTGGTCGATAGCGCCAATATTGCGGCGCTCGTGCCCGGCATGGTGGCCGCCATGCAGCGCGGCGGCACCGCCGAGCTAGCCAGCCTGGCCGACGTGGGCATCACGGTGGCCGGCAAAACCGGCACCGTGCAAAACGACGAGGGCGACGACCACGCCACGTTCGCGGGCTTCGCCCCAGCGACTAAGCCGAAGATTGTGGTGGCTGTTTATATTGAGAACGCCGGTTTCGGCGGGCTGTCGGCCGCGCCCTGCGCGGCGCTGGTGATGGAGAAGTATTTGAAAGGGCACATCGCGCCCAAGCGCAAGAAATGGGAGAACTGGCTGCGGTGTGGTAATCTGGCGAACCAGCGGCATTGACCTTATGCGGGTAACCTCACCCCCCGACCCCCTCTCCCTGGGGAGAGGGGGAGCCGAACGCACTTCGGCGCATTGCACGGGTTTCTGTAAAGCGTAAAAAGAAAAGGACTTTCAGCACCGCTGAAAGTCCTTTTCTTTACTCATGAACTGTCGTCAGGCTCCCCCTCTCCCTAAGGAGAGGGGGCCGGGGGGTGAGGTTACCCACGTCAGGCCTACTTCCCCGTCGCCAATTGCAACATCCCATCCTTCAGCCCCGCCGCCGAGGCCTTCACCTGCACCGCGCCGGCCGTGCTGCCGGCCTGCACTATCGCCACCAGCTGCCCCTTAAAAGCGTGCATCTGCGGCGTCTGGAAGGCTTCGAGGTTGGTCGCGTCGCCGTTGCCGATGGCGCGGAACGTGCCCGCGCCGCTCACCGCGAAGCGTAGTTCGTTGGTGGCGTCGGGGCAGAGGTTGCCCTGCGCATCTTCGACGCGCGCGGTGATGTAGGCCAGGTCTTGGCCGTCGGCGGTTAGCTTGGCGTGGTCGGTGCTGAGCTTGATGTGGTGGGGCGCGCCGGCGGTACGGATTTCTTCGGTGCCGATGGTTTTGCCCTGGGCGTCGTAGGCTACTACCTTGATGCTACCGGGCTGGTATACTACGTCTTTCCACTGCAAGCGGTAGCGGGTCTGCGGGTCGGTGGCGCCGGCAGCGGCCTTAGTTTGGCGGCCCTGGCTTTTGCCGTTCACGAAAAGCTCGGCCGAGGTGCCGTTGGTGTAGCAGAACACGGGCGTGACCTGGCCTTCGCGGCCGGGCCAGGTCCAGTGGGGCAGCAGGTGCACGGTGGGCTGGGCGGGGTTCCAGCGGGCGCGGTAGAGGTAGTAGCGGTCCTTGGGCTGGCCGGCCAGGTCGATGATACCGAAATACGAGCTGTGCGACGGCCACTTTTCGTCGTAGGGCGTGGGCTCGCCGAGGTAGTCGAAACCCGTCCACACAAACTCGCCCAGCGCGTAGGGCAGGTCGTCCTGGGCCGCAAACTCGATGTCGGGAATCTGCGACCAGGGGCAATATTCCAGGTCGTAGCTCGACGACTGATTATCGGGGTAGCGCATCTCTTTGCCCAGCACGGCCGGGAATTTGTACACCCCGCGCGAGCTCACCGTAGAGGCCGTTTCGGAGCCCAGCACGAAGCCCTGCGGCAGTTTGCTGTAGGCGTCGGTGTACCAGCGGGGCTTGTAGTTGAAGCCCGGAATGTCGAGCACGGCCGCGATGCCGTACTTCAAATCGTCGGCGTAGCGGTCCATGCCCATCGTCACGGGGCGGGTAGGGTCTTCGCGGTGCACAATGTCTTGCAGGCGCTTGGCCATGGCCGGGCCGTTGGGGTTGCTTTGGTCGGGCACCTCGTTGCCGATGCTCCACATGATGGCCGAGGGGTGATTGCGGTCGCGGTGCACCAGGTTCACCAGGTCTTTCTCGCTCCAGGCGTCAAAATACTGGCTGTAGCCGTTCTTCACCTTCGGCGACTTCCACTCGTCAAACGACTCCACCATCACCATAAAGCCCATTTCGTCGCAGAGCGTCATCAACTCGGGCGCGGGCATGTTGTGCGAGGTGCGGATGGCGTCGCAGCCCATGTCTTTCAAAATGGTGAGCTGGTGGCGCAGCGCCGCCACGTTGATGGCCGCACCCAGCGGCCCGAGGTCGTGGTGGTTGCACACGCCCTTGAACTTGCGCGGCTGCCCATTGAGCGAGAAGCCTTTATCGCGCTCAAATTTGAAGGTGCGAATGCCAAACGGCGTCTCGTATTTGTCTTGGATAACCTTGCCCATCATCAGCCGCGAGGCGGCGGTGTACATGGTCGGCGTTTCCGGCGACCACAGTTTGGGCGATTTCACGGTGAACGTCTGCTCGGTTTCCTGGCCAGCTACTACCGGCGTGCTGGCCTGCGCCACCGTCTGGCCCTTGGCGTCGAGCAGGGCAGTGTAGAGGATGAGGCCGGGCGAGTCGGCGGGCACTTCTACCTTGGTTTTCAGCTTCACGGTGGCCGAGGCGGCCGACACCTCGGGCGTGGTGAGGTAGGTGCCCCAGACAGGCACGTGCGCGCCCGGCGTGGTGATGAGGTGCACGTTGCGGTAGAGGCCCGCGCCGGGGTACCAGCGCGAGGCTTCGGTTTGGTTTTCGAGGCGCACGGCCAGCGTGTTTGGGCCCTTGGCGTTCAAGTAGGGCGTGATGTCCACCGAAAACGAGTTGTAGCCGTAGGGCCAGGCCATTACCTGCTTGCCGTTGAGGTACACGTGGGCGTCGCTCATGGCGCCATCAAACAGCAGCACGGCCTTGCCATCTTTGCCCAGCGCGGGCACGCTGAGCTGCCGCCGGTACCAGCCCACGCCCACGAAGGGCAGCCCGCCCGTGCGGCCCGATTTCAGGGTGGCTTCCTTTTCACCATTCTGCTCTATCTTAACGACTTGTTGGTCGTTGCGGCCATCGAAGGGCCCCGAAATGGCCCAGTCGTGGGGCACGCTTACGGTTTGCCACTTGGCGTCGTTGAAGCCAGGTTTGGCCCCGTCGGGCTGGTCGCCTTTGGTGAATTTCCAGCCGCTGGTGAGCAGCGTTTCCTGGCGAAATTGGGCGGCGGCGGGGAGGCTGGCGGCGAGCAGCAGCGCCGCCGTTAAATGCTTGGGCAAGTTCATAATGTGGGGACTAAATAACACCTAGCGGAGTTGAGGAGCCACCGCTACGAGCCGGCAAGTTAAAGCCGCTGGTTTGGGCCGCGCTCCAATTGTGCCGAAATTCGCCCACTTAACAGCTGCTTTACATGAGCTTGACCTTCCATAAATACCAGGGCACCGGCAACGACTTCGTCATCATCGACGACCGCGCCGAAGAGTTCGACCCCACCGACCAGGCCCGCATCGCGGCGCTCTGCCACCGCCGCTTCGGCATCGGGGCCGATGGCCTCATGCTGCTGCGCAACCGCGAAGGCTACGACTTCGAGATGGTATATTTTAATGCCGATGGCGCGCCCAGCAGCATGTGCGGCAACGGTGGCCGCTGCCTGGTAGCCTTTGCCAAGTATCTGAACGTCATTCAAGATAAAGCCTATTTTCTGGCCGTAGACGGCCCCCACGAAGCCCGCGTGGACGCCGACGGCACCGTGCGCCTCAAGATGATAGACGTGGCCGCGCCTCAGCCCGCCGACGTGGGGGAGGAAGACGTTTTCCTGCACACTGGCTCGCCGCACCACATCCACTTCCTCGACCCCGAGGAGTCGCCTAGCCTGGCTGAGTTCAACGTGTTCGCCGCCGGCCACGATATCCGCTACGACCAGGCCTACGACCCCGCCGGCACCAACGTCAACTTCGTGGAAGTGCCCGCCGACCCGGCCCACCCCTGGCCCGTCCGCACCTACGAGCGCGGCGTCGAAAATGAGACGTATTCCTGCGGCACGGGCGTCACGGCCGTGGCGCTGGCTGCTTCGCAACGCGGCGCGGCCTCGCCGGTGCGCCTGAGCACGCCGGGCGGTGAACTGGAAGTATCGTTTGAGGTGCAGCCGGATGGCGGGTTCACGAATGTGTGGTTGAGCGGGCCAGCCGTGCGGGTTTTCGGCGGGGAGATGTAAAACGGAGTGGTACTCCGTTTTGCGTCCGGGTTGCCCGCCTGCTAAAAGAGAAGGTAATTCGTTCCCGCGTCTGAGTTGCTGCCCTAGTGCCAAACGGAGTGCCACTCCGTTTTACATTGCCGCCCATGACCCTCCGCGCCCTCGAACCCGACGATTTAGAATTTTTATTTGCCCTCGAAAACGACCCCGACCTCTGGGCCGTTTCCGACGTGCTACCGGCCCCGATTTCGCGGCACGCGCTGCGCGAATACCTGCGCCATAGCGCCGCCAGCCTCGCCGAGGCCGGACAGATGCGTCTGATTATCAGCAATGAAGAAAACGAGCCCGTGGGCACGCTCGACCTCTACGACTACTCGGCGCTGCACCAGCGGGCAGGCGTGGGCATCACGGTGCTCAAAAATGAGCGGCGGCGCGGCTACGCCCACGAAGCCCTGGTGCAACTGCTGCCGTATGCCCGTGAGGCCCTGCGATTACACCAGCTTTACTGCACTATTTCTGAAGGCAATCTGGCTAGTATCAGCCTGTTCGCTAAAATTGGATTTCAGAAAGTAGGCGTGCGGCGCGACTGGCTGCGCGCCACCGCCCCTACCGGCTGGATAAATACAGTGGAAATGCAATTGCTACTGAGCGAGTAGGGGAGAGGCGGGCAGAAGCTACTATTTTTAGTGTGGGTGTATCCTTTTGGACAATAGTGTCGTAGAATTACACA
>JAKONR010000360.1 GCA_022701825.1 Hymenobacteraceae bacterium
CGTGATTATAATAATCAAAATAGTCGGCCACGCTGGTCTGCGCGTCGGCTAGGTCGGCAAAAACGGGCCGTTCGCGTAGTTCGAGCACCTCCGTTTTGAGGCGCGACCAGAGGCTTTCAGCTTGGGCATTGTCGTAGCAGTCGCCGCGGTGGCTCTGCGAGCGCAGGGCGTGGTGGTCGTGGAGTAGTTTACGGTAGGCCTTGCCGCAGTACTGCCCGCCGCGGTCGGAGTGGACGAGCAGACCAAGTGTGGGCGGGTGGGTCCAAAAAGCGCGCTGTAAGGCCGTGGTAATCAGCTCTTCGGGCATGGTGGCCATAACGTGCCAGCCCACTACCTGCTTGCTGACCATATCCTGATAGGCACACAGATAAGCCCAGTCGCCATTGGCCAGGGGCAGATAGGTGACATCACTGACCCAGACCTGGTTAGGCTGCATCGGCTTGGGCTGGTTGAGCAGGCGGTTCGGGGCGTAGCGCCGCCCGTGCGTCGAGTCGGTGGTGCGGGGGGGAAGGCCTTGGGTTGCAGCGCGTGCAGGCCTCGCCGGCGCATGGCGGTGCGCAGACGCTGCCGACCGACGCGGTAGCCTTTGCGGCGCAAGGCGACCTGTAGCCGACGCGTGCCGTAGCGGCGTTTGTGCCGGCCGAACACCTTGACCAGCGCCTCTTCCCAAGCAGGCGTCTGCTTAGCATCTACTTGTTATTGAGCTTGTTGCCACGCATATCAGCCGCTAACTGGCACCGCGACTACCTGGCAAAGTAAGCGCACCGGGTACTGATTCCGTTGCGCTTCGATAAAGCGATAGCGGCTCATGGGTTGTCGGTCACCGAGAGCCTGCGCTTAAAGCAGGCAACTGGCAATGGCTTTTTTTAAAATGTCGAGCTCCTGCGCCTGGCGTCGATTCGTGGCCCGCAGTTGGCGCAGTTCAGCGGCTGTGGCGGGGTCCAGCTCTGCACCCCGCGCGGCGGCCACCGGCGTGAGCGCTTCTTTTTGCCACTTGTAGAGTAGCTTAGGACTGATATTCAACGCACGGGCGGCCGCCTGCGCGGAGCGGCTTTCACCCGCTAGACGCAGGGCCTCGGCCCAGAAAGCCGCATCGTAGCGCCAACGTTTGGCAGGTTAAGGACTGTCTTTCATGACGTGCGAAAGTTAAGGCTCTATTCTGTCCACATTTACCCGACCATCTCGTAGCTCACCGCCTACCATTTATTGGGTCGACTAAACTTACTCCTTACTTTTAAGCTTAGCTTATGAGGGAGGAGAAGTCGGTCATTCCCTTCGAGGCATATTATATCGCTTACTATCCGTACCATACCGGCTCAGTTTTAGTAAAGAGCTCGTGAAACCCGAATTACTCAAGGTAGCTCCCGCTCCTGCCTGCTCCTTCAGCGTGCGCCAGGACGCCGTGCCGCGCATGAATAACCGCTGGCATTTTCACCCGGAAGTGGAGCTGATTTTGTTTCATCGGGGCAGCGGGATGCAGTTTGTGGGCGACAGCGTGCTGCCCTTCGCCCCCGGCGACATCGTGCTAGTGGGCGCTAACCTGCCGCACTACTGGCGCTTCGACGACGACTACCAGCGGGAAAGCGAACTGAGCGCCCCCTTCGCCACGGTGGCGCACTTCACCGAAACGTTCTGGGGTACGCCGTTCTTAAATTTACCCGAAAACCAGCCGCTCAAGGCGCTGCTCTACCGCGCCCAGCGGGGGCTGCTGCTGCCCAGCGGGGCCAGCGCCGCGCTGCGCCCCCGCTTCGAGCGGCTGGTGCAGACGCAGGGGCCGTGGCGCATCGTGGCGCTACTCGACTGCCTGCTCGCGCTGGCCGCCCACGACGAACTGCACGTGCTGTCCTCCGAAGGCTTTGGCTATGACACGGCCGATACCGACGACGAGCGGCTCAACGCGGTGTACCAGTACACCCTGACGCATTTTCGCCGCCGCATCGGCTTGGCCGAGGTGGCGGCCGTGGCGGGCCTGGTGCCGCCGGCTTTCTGCCGCTACTTTAAGGGGCGCATGGGCAAGACTTACTTTCGCTTCCTGTTGGAAATCCGCGTGAGCCGGGCGCGGCAGCTGCTCCTGGAAACCGACCTGAGCATCAAAGACCTGTGCTTTGAAAGCGGGTTTGGCAACAGTGCCGACTTTCACAAGAGCTTCAAGCAGCTGACCGGCAAAACACCCCTCGCGTACCAGCGCGAAACGGGCCAGCTGGCGGCGGCTTTACAGCAGAAGTAATAAGTGGCCGGCAAGGTGGTATTTTTGAGCTGATACATGGCGAAGGCTCCCAAACGTACTTCCATCATCGACCTAGCCGAGCAGCTGGGGCTTTCCATCTCGACTATCTCGCGGGCGCTCAACAACGCCAGCGACGTGAGCGAGGCCACCAAGGCCCAGGTACGCGAGCTGGCCGAGCAGCTCAACTACCAGCCCAACAGCCTGGCGGCCTCCCTGCGCAGCGGGCGCAGCCACATGCTGGGCGTGATAGTGCCCCATATCAACGGGGCGTTTTTTCCGGCCGTGGTGCACGGCATCGAGCGCCTGGCTAGCACGGCCGGCTTCAACGTGATGATATGCCAGTCGAGCGAGGAGGTGGGGCGGGAGCAGCAACACATTACGGCGCTGCTGAAGGCCCGCGTCGATGGGGTGCTGGTGTCGATGTCGAGCACTACGCACGACTTCGCGCACTTCGAACAGGTGCGCCGTAAGGGGGTGCCGCTGGTGTTTTTTGACCGGATGCCTGAGCTACCCGCTGTGTGCGGCGTGGTGGTAGACGACTACCGCGGGGCCTACGAGCTGACCAGCCACCTCATCGGGCAGGGCTGCCAGCGCATAGCCCACCTGGCTGGTCCGCCGCACCTCAACATCACCTTTCACCGGCACCGGGGCTACCGCGAGGCCCTGCTGGCCCACGGCCTGCCCTACGACGAGCGCCTGGTAGTGCCACTGCCCAACTCCCGCCTCGAAGGCGGGGCCGCGGCCATGCGGCAGCTGCTGGCACAGAGCCGCCACCCCGACGCGGTATTCGCGGCCTACGATTTTGCGGCTATTGGGGCGCTACAAGTAGTGGAAGAGCACGGCCTACAGGTGCCGCAGCAAGTGGCGGTGGCGGGCTTCAGCAACGAGCCGTTTACCACCATGGTGCGCCCACAGCTGACCTCGGTAAACCAGCACGGCGAACTGATGGGCGAAGCCGCCGTGCAGCTGTTTTTGCAACTGCTCAAGCGTACGGATACGTTCACCGGCCAGCGCATCGTGCTCAAGCCGAAGGTGATGATTCGGGAGTCGTCGCGACGGGGGCAGGGTAGGGGGTGAGGGCTGCGCCCCACTGCGCCTACTGCGGTGCGCCGGCCCAGCGTAGCATATTCAGCAGCAGCTGCTGGCCCACCACGTTGGCCCGGTTGCCGCGCGAGGTGTCGAGCGCGGTGATGGCCGCGTTTTCGCCGTCGCCCTCGGCTTTTTTGGTGGCCTTCACGCCGCGCAGGGTCGAGAAGACGTCCAGGGCGCAGAGCAGGATGCGGCCCCGGCCGTGCGGCACCACGCTCAGGGCCGAGTACACTTCCTTTTTGTGGTCGGACACGCAGCCTATTACCGTTTCGCCGTTGAACAACCGCAAACCCACGCGGCTGCGGTCGTAGGTGGCAAAGCACTGGTACTCCCAGTTAAACACGCCGGCCGGCGGCAGCCCCGCCAGCAGGGGGTGCGGCTTGGCAAAGTAGTTGCCGCCGTACCAGCTGGTGCCCAGTTCCTTGTAGCCGCGGTAGTCCACTACCTCCTTGCGGCCCAGGTGGGTGGCCCAGCGGTCGATGTTGTTCACCACGATGAGCGTGTGGCCCTCGTTCACCCATTCCAGAATGTCGGTCACGAGCGGGTTGCCGGTTTGCTGCGGGTTGAAGGCCCCCACCAACAGGTAGTCGCCCTGCGGCCGGCCCGACTTAAACTCCTTGAACGACGTAACGCCCACCGACCGGAGGTAGCCGGCCAGCACGCCGCTGGTGTCGGCCACCAGGCCGGCGGCGGGCAGGCCAGCCGGGTTCAGGCGGACGGCAAACAGCTGGTCGTCGCCGCTGGCCACGGCCTCGAGGCCGCGCAGCAGCTCCGCCCGCACGGTGGTGTAGCCCGCGCTGGCCGGCACGATGGGCAGCCCGGCCGCGAGCAACTCGCCGTAGGTGGTGCCGCCCGCGGCGCGCACGGGCACCGTTTTGGCGAAAACCACGCGGCCCTGCTCGTCGGTGGCTTGCACGTGCAGGCGGTAGGCCCCGCGTAGGTTCACTTCGTTAATCAGGTGAAAATCGGCCCGGCAGGTGTCGCCCATGGCCAACACTTTGCGGGTCAGCTTCACGGCCACGTAGAGGGGGCGGTTGTAGCGGGCAATGAGCTGCACGTCGCCCTTGGGGTTGCGGTAGTTGTCCACGATGCCCGAGTGGTTTTCCAGCATCATGCTTTCCCAGCCGTTCACGGCGTAGCCATCGGCCACGTTATTGAGGCGCACGTTCTCGATGGCGCGGCCCTGGTAGTAGTAGGCCGTGTTGCTCAGGGCCGTGGTCAGCGCGTCCACCGTCGGGAAAATCTGCCGGAAGCCGGGCGTATTGGTCAGAAACTGGTCGTAGGCGTCGTACCACTGCAAGTAGCTGGCGCTTTCCCAGCCAATAGCCCGGCCGGTTTTCAGAATCTCATCCCGAATCAACTGCAAGCGCGGCGGCGTGCCGATGGCCCCTTCCTCACCGTAATAAATTATCTCGTCCTTGTGGTCGGTAAAGCGCAGGTACTTGCCCGGCCCCGCGTACAGGGCGTTGTTGTACACGCCCGGCCCGCCCGCGTGGTGCTGGTCGAACCAGCCGTAGTCGTAAAACCGGGCATCGTATGGCCGCAGATGCAGCTTGAAGCGCGGGTTGGGCCCGAGCGTGGGGTCGCCGTTGCTGGAGTTGTAGGTCAGCATGCGCGTCTCGTCGAGGGCGTGGGCGGCGCTCATCTCGGCGCGGTCGGGGGCTTCGGGCGGCGCGCCGCGCTCGTTGTGCAGGTTGTAGATGACGAGCGCGGGGTGGTTGCGGTCGCGCCGCACCATGCGCAGCAGCTTTTCGGTACGGGTAGCCAGGTAAAAAGCCGTTTGCTGCTTGCCCAGCGAGTCGGTGGCGGCAAACAAGTTGGCGGGGTAGGAGTTGCCGCCCGGCTCCTCAAAGTAAAGCAGCCCCAGCTCGTCGGCGTAGTCGAGCACGTTGGCTTGGCCGATGGTGCGGTGAAAGTTGAGCATGTTCAGCCCCAGTGCCTTGGCCGTTTCGACCTGCTTGCGGGCCAGCGCGTCGGTAGGCGCGAGGCCGTTCACCGGCCAGAAACCCCACGAAATGGCCGTGCGCAGCACGATGCGCTGCCCATTCAGAAAAAACTGCCGGTCGCCGCCCGCCACGTCGCGCACCTCAAACCACCGGAAGCCGAACCGCTGCCGGTAGGTATCGGCCCGGCCGGCGGCTGGGGTCAGCGTAGCCGTGACGTGGTACAGGTTGGGGTGTTCTACGCTCCAGAGCCGGGCGGCCGGCACGCGCACGGTCACGGTGCGGGTGCTCAGACCCGTAGGAAGCTGCGCCAGGGGCACTTCCTTGGTAAAAACCGTCGGCTGCGCGCCGCCGGCCTCCGTCACGGCCAGCCGCAGGCTGCCGCGGGTGGGCTGGGCAGTCTGGTTGTCAAGCGTTACCTGCACGTCTACCTCGCGCAGGGCGGGCTTGTTTTTCACGAATACATCCTGCACGTACACCCGCGGCGTGGCCACCAGCTCCACCCCGCCCGTGATGCCGCCGAAGCCGTGCGTGGGAATGGTGCGGTAGTCGCCCCACATAAAATTCTGCGAGTCGCGCCAGTCGAAGTTGCCGTTGGGGTCGGTGATGCGCACGGCCACTTCGTTGGCCTGCCCGTAGCGCACGAGCCGGCTGATGTCGATTTCAAACGGCGTGCTGTTCACCAGGTCATACCCCGCCAGCTGCTGGTTCACAAACACCTCGGCCCGCAACCGCACGCTCTCGAAACGCAGCACCACGCGCTGCCCTTGCAGCGCGGCCGGCACCGCCAGCTTGGTCGTGAACCACGACACGCCCAGGTAATTGCCGCTCAGCCCGAAGGCGTTGCCGTTCTGGCCCCAGTGGTATTGCTCTACCGTGGCGGGCAGGTGCACCGTTTTGCCCTCGCCGCTGGCTAGCCTAGCCCACCCGCCCGTGGGCGGGTGCACCGGCAGCCGGGCCACGTCCACGGGCGGCGCGTGCAGCTGGTCGTGCGCCCAGGGCGCGGCCGGGTCAAGCCAGAGGTGCCAGTCCTGGCTTGATAAATCCTGGACGAAGCGGCCGCCGCCCGGCTGCGCCTGGGCAGCTAGGGTGAGGCCGCACAACATACTGAGTAACAATCGCCGCAGATAGAGTAGAGTAGACATACAGACCAGGTGGGAACAAGGGAAAAGGGAGGGGAAAAGGGCGCAAAAAAGAAGCACCGGAACTAAGAGCGTGTTTGGGAATTGGGTAGCGAAAAAGAAAACGAGCCAGTAAGTAGTAAGCGGAGTTCCTAGGCTCTGCTTACCTTATGGTTGACGCACATCAACCCCTTACTGACTCACAGT
>JAKONR010000371.1 GCA_022701825.1 Hymenobacteraceae bacterium
TTCATAATTTTTAATTCATAATTCAACCTCCCGTGTTTAATAAAATCCTGATTGCCAACAGGGGCGAAATTGCCCTGCGCGTTATCCGTACCTGCCGCGAAATGGGCATCAAAACGGTGGCCGTGTATTCGACCGCCGATAAGGAAAGCCTGCACGTGCGCTTTGCCGACGAGGCGGTGTGCATTGGGCCGCCCGCCAGCAGCCAGAGCTACCTCAACATCCCGACGCTCATCGCGGCGGCCGAGATTACCAATGCCGACGCCATTCACCCCGGCTACGGCTTTTTGAGCGAAAACGCGGAATTTTCGCGCATCTGCGCCGAAAATGGCATTAAGTTCATCGGCGCTTCGCCCGACATGATTAACCGCATGGGCGACAAGGCTTCGGCTAAAGCGACCATGATTGAGGCCGGCGTGCCGGTAGTGCCCGGCTCGACGGGCCTGCTCGAATCGGTGGAGCAAGGCAAGAAAATCGCCGCCGAAATCGTGTACCCCGTCATCCTGAAGGCCACGGCCGGCGGCGGCGGGCGCGGTATGCGGATTATCAACTCGGAAGACGAGTTTCAGAAAGCCTGGGACGATGCCCGCACCGAAGCCAAGGCGGCCTTCGGCAACGACGGCGTGTACCTAGAAAAATTCGTGGTAGAGCCCCGCCACATCGAAATCCAGATTTGCGGCGACCAGTACGGCCACGTATGCCACCTCTCGGAGCGCGACTGCTCCATCCAGCGCCGCCACCAGAAGCTGGTGGAGGAAGCTCCCTCCCCTTTCATGACCGACGACCTGCGCGAGCGTATGGGTGCGGCGGCCATTGCCGGGGCCTCGGCCATTGGCTACGAGGGTGTGGGCACCATCGAGTTTTTGGTCGATGCCAACCGCGATTTCTACTTCATGGAAATGAACACCCGCATCCAGGTCGAGCACCCGGTAACGGAAGAAATCGTGAACTACGACCTTATCAAAGAGCAGATTAAGGTAGCGGCCGGCATCCCGATTTCGGGCAAAAACTACTTCCCCAAGATGCACGCCATGGAGTGCCGCATCAACGCCGAAGACCCGCGCAACGGCTTCCGCCCCGCGCCGGGCCGCATCACCACGCTGCACATCCCCGGCGGCCACGGCGTGCGCGTCGATACCCACGTGTATGCCGGCTACCAGATTCCGCCCAACTACGACTCGATGATTGCCAAGCTCATCACCGTGGCTCAAACCCGCGAGGAGTGCATCGTAAAGATGAAGCGCGCCTTGAGCGAGTTCGTGGTGGAAGGCGTGAAAACGACCATTCCGTTTCACCTGGCGCTGATGGACAGTGAGGATTTCAAGGCCGGTAATTTCACGACCAAGTTCTTGGAGACGTTTGATTTTTCGGTGGTTTAGTCTATTTACAAAATTCTATAAAACGCCTATCTTGCTGCAAGATGGGCGTTTTCACTTTATACTAGCGGCAGCAACTATTTGGTGGGGTATTTGCCTACCTTAACTAATTTTATTTCAATTACTATCCAAGACAATGTCTGCCGCTCAATCCATTTACCAACGCCACTATACCGTTGAGGAATACTTCGCCCTGGAAGAGCAATCGGACGTCCGCCACGAGTTCTTCCACGGAGAAATATTCCCGCTCGATGGGCCGGCCGCAATGGCGGGCGCAACCTTCGCGCACAATACCATCAAGCAAAACTGCGTGATGGCGCTGCGGCAGGGACTGCGGGGCAGCGGCTGCCGCGTGTTTGATGAGAACGTGCGGCTGGGTATTGAGCAGGATAAGCAGTTCACGTATCCAGACGTGATGGTGACCTGCCACCCCGACGACCAGCGCGAAACGCGCATCGCGCGCCACCTGAGCCTAGTCATTGAAGTGCTATCGGCCAGCACCGAGGCGCACGACCGGGGCTGGAAGTTTCAGCAGTACCAATTGCTACCGGAGTTGCAACAGTACGTGCTGGTTTCGCAAAATAAGATTCTAGTGGAAAGCTATTTGCGTAGCTCAGATAACGAATGGGTTTTGACTACGCTGCGAAATCTAACTGATGAATTGCCTTTGCCTTGGTTGAATCTGCGGCTGAGTGTAGCAGCCATTTACGACGAGGTTGAAATCAGTCCTATGCGGCTGGCTGACTCTTACTAATCATGTTCAATAAATTAGTTAGTAGCTCGTTAGGTGTGGTAGTATTGCTGATGCTCCTAAGTAGCTGCTCGGAGCCCTGCAACGGCCACATAGAGAGCACGGTGCTCTACTTCGTAGAAGCGCCTAACCACCGGGGACAATTAGTTTATGCCAACGTGCTGAACAAGCCCGACCTGGGCGTGCAGCACCGGCTGATGCGCGAGGACAAGGAGTACGGCACCTTTGGCCACATCGTCATTATCCAAGACCCGGAAAGCAAATTCAAAGGCCGCCGCAGCGTGTGCTTTGATGAGTTCAAAACCGTACCCCGACCCGCTGACGCCAAGCTTGACGAGCCCGATATTCCGTGGATTGAAATAACCAAATAGTTTAACTACTCCCCGCGCGTGGGCCGGCGCGGCACCGTCAGCAGTAGCACCAAGAACGCGCTGAATCCCAGGCTATACCACGTGATAACGGGCAGGCCGCGGTAGTACGGCATCTGGGGCGGATAGTGCCCGAGCAGGCTCAGGCCCGAGAAGATGATGCTGCCCAGCGCCAGCAGCGCCATAATGGTGCGGCTTACCAGTTGGTCGGCTTTGCGGAGCAAACTCACGTAGCCGCTCAGTTCCACTTTCACCCGCAGGTCGCCCTTGCTGACTTTGCGCATAATCTGGCGCAGGTCGATGGGTAGCGTCTGGAGCAGGGCCAGCAGTTGGGTGCCGGTGTATTCGGCCTCGCTGAGGATGTTTTCGGGCGAGTATTGCTCGCGGATGATTTTGGCGCCGTAGGGGCGCACAAACTCGAAGGTGTTGAAGTTGGGGTGCAGCACCTTGCCAATGCCTTCAAGGATAACCAGCGCCCGCAGAATGAGGAAGACCGCGCCCGGTACTTGCAGCTTGTAACGGTAGATGATGTTTTGCAGCGAATCGGCCAGGTCGCTCATGCTCATATCTTTAACATCGAGCACCGCGAAGTCTTCGATGAGCAAGCTGAGGTCGGCCTCGAAGGCACGCATGTCTGGAATATCGCTGCTGAGGGCGAGGCGGCGGAAATTGAGCGCCATACTGCGGGCATCCTGCCGAGCCATGCCGATGAAGACGCCCGCGAAGGCGTATTTCTGCTGCTTGGTGAGCTTACCCACCATGCCAAAATCGATGAGTACCAGTGTGCCATCGGGGCGCACGAGCACGTTGCCGGGGTGCGGGTCGGCGTGAAAAAACCCGAACTCGAATATCTGAGTCAGGTAGATGTCCATGCCGGTTTCAGCCACCTGCTCGGGGCTGAGGCCCCAGGCCAGCAATTGGGCTTTGTCGGTTATTTTACAGCCGTTTACAAACTCAATTACCAGCACTTTCTCGGTGCTTAGCTCACGGTAGGGCTTTGGTATATAGAAGGTGCTGTAGCTTTCGTAGAGCTTGCGCAGCTGCTCCATGGCGCGGGCTTCGGAGGTGTAGTCCAGCTCCTTCACCATACTGCGCTCGAAGGCGTCGACCACGTCCTGCGGGTTGGTGAAGCCCTGGTTGCGCAAAAAGCCGCCGGTGAGGCGTACCAGCTCGTGCAGCAGGCGCAGGTCGCCCTCTACCTTGTCGCGCACGCCGGGGCGCTGCACTTTCACCACCACTTCCTCGCCGCTCAGCAGCTGCGCCCGGTGCACTTGCCCAATGCTGGCCGAGCCGATAGGTACGTCGTCGAACTCGCGGAATACTTCCTCAAGCGGGCGGCCTAGCTCCTGCGCTATCAGCTGGCGGGCCTCCTCTACGGGGAAGGGCGGCACGTTGCTTTGCAGCTTCTCAAACTCGTCGATGAGGGCTTCGGGCAACAGGTCGGCGCGGTTGCTGAGCGCTTGGGCCAGTTTGATAAAAGTAGGGCCTAACTCTTCAATGATGAGGCGAATACGCTCCCAGCGCGTGGTTTCGAACACCGGGCGCTCGTCTTCTTCAAGCCAGCGCAGACGGCGTTTTTGGCTCACGAGCCGGCGCAGGGGAGTATTGGTTACGACGTCCTCGAAGCCGTAGCGCAGCAGCACTTCGGCCACCTGCCGGATGCGCGTGAGGTTGGAAAGCGTATTCTTAAAAAGCACCCGGCGAAGTTACTGCGGCGGCCTCTTTAGCTGACTGAGGTAGCCCGTGCAAGCCGGATGCCAGCGGCTTGCGTATGTACGGCGTGCTTTTTGCTGCTTGCGACGCTCGCCTCTTCCTACCCTCCTTCCCCATGACCCACCGCCTCCACTTGCTAATCGAGCAGCTCGACCTAGCCACCGAACATGCGCTGGCCTCGGCCGAAGCGCTGGGGCCACGGGCCTACGTGCCGCCCGTGCCGGGGCAGTGGGCAGCGGCCCAGGTCATCCACCACGTGCTGTCGGCCGAGCTTAAGATTATCAACGCCTTGCAAAAAGCCCTGGCTACTGGCCACGATACCTGGCGGCTAGGTACCATCCAAAGCAAGCTGCGCAGCGCCGCGCTGCGGCTGGCGTTGCGCCTGCCAGGGCTCAAATTCAAAGTGCCGCCTACCCTACCGCCCCCGCCCGCCCCGGAGGATATTCCTCCGCTGCCTAAGCTGCGGGAGGAATGGAGCCGCATCCGCCGCCGCTTGGAGCAAGTGCTCAATGAGTTTCCGAGCAACAAGCTGAACCACACGGTATTTCGGCACCCCCGCGCGGGCTGGCTTACGGTAGGCCAAACGGTGACGTCGATTCTCGACCACACGCTGCACCACCAGCAGCAACTCAATCGGATTGCGAAGGTGCTGAAGTGATTAGGATGGTGTTTGTCCTCGCACGCGCAGCAAAACCGTCGCATCAAAACGAGCTGTTCGGGTGCATCTGGGGTACGATTGCTTCGCTGCGCTCGCAAGGACAAGCGTTTTACTCCGCGCTCATCAGCGTCGCCAGCTCGGCCGGGGGCACGGTAAGCTTGCGGCGGTCGAGGTCGAGCCAGGCGCCATCGACGGTGACGGTGGCCGCCACGCGGCCATCGGCCTTGTATATGGTGTGCTCGATAGTCCAGCGCGCGCCATCGGGCGTGCCGCTGGCCACGCGGCCTTCCACCCGAATCTCCTCGCCGGCGTGAATTTCCTTGAGGTACTTGGTTTCTTCGCGAAACAGGATGGGGCCGATACGCAGCTCGGCAAACTTGCGCAGGTCGAAGGCGTGGCTGGCCAGCCAGTGCACGCGCTGGTCGGCCGCAAAATCGGCGTAGGCCGAGTGGCGCATGTGGCCGTTGGGGTCGAGCTCGGCCCAGCGCACGGTGTAGGTTTGGGAATGAGGCATTGTTTAGTGCTTGGTTGCTAGTGCTTAGTGCCTAGTGCTTGGTGCTTTGGGTTAGTTATTCATCGTTTGTTGTTTCTGCGCATTCTGCGCACCTATAATAATGCACTGACGACTAAGCACTAATTGCCAGCGTAAGGCGCACCAGATACTGGCCGTTTTCATCGGTGTCGATGAAATCGACTTCGTAGCCAGCCTGGCGGGCAGCGTCTTCGAGCAGCGCCGCGTCGATGAAGAGCCAGGGAAACGGCTCGCCGGTTTGTTTTTTATACTGAAAAGTGTACTCGACCTCGCCGTAGTACGGGCCGTTGAGGTCGAGCACGAGCGCCCCGTCCTCGTCTTCGTAGAGGTAGCTGATGTCGGAGGAGGTGGCCAAAATCTGGCCATCGGGGGCGAGCAGCGTGCGGGCATGGGCCAGAAACTTATCGAGGCCTTCGAGCGTGCCGGCCAGCCCGAGGCCGTTCATCAGCATCAGAATGGTATCGTAGGGCCGTTCGTCGGCCGCGCGGGGCGCGAATACCGACCGGTGCGTGAGCTGTTGCACGCCACGGGCTTGCATCACCTGCACGGCCCCGGCCGACTGGTCGAGGGCCATGACGTCGGTGAAGCCGCGGCTTTGCAGCTCCAGCGAGTGGCAGCCGGCGCCCGCGCCCAGGTCGAGCACGCGGCCCCGGCATTCGTCGAGGGCCTGGCGCTCGAGCTCGGGCATGGCCAGCAGGGTGCGGAAGAAGTAGGCGGCGGGTAGCGGCTCATCGTCGGCGGCGCTGCACTGCACGGTGAGGGCGGCGCCGTGGTGGCCGTGCTGGTAGTCGAGCAGCGCCTGGCCGAGCAGGTCGGGAGAGGAAGTAGGCATGAAAAACGGGGGAGGCAAAATA
The DNA here is from genome assembly GCA_022701825.1 of Hymenobacteraceae bacterium. GTDB lineage: Bacteria > Bacteroidota > Bacteroidia > Cytophagales > Hymenobacteraceae > Hymenobacter. The sequence goes on from JAKONR010000371.1 coordinate 6,250, forward strand.
GCCGGCAATGGGCGTTTAAACGTAAACGAGGCCAGGCTGGCGGCAAAGGTCCGGCCGTTTTGCCTTTTCTCCTTTTCCCTATGGCTACTGCCCTCAAAAAAGGCCAGCTTCCCACCAAAACCTGCGCTACCTGCGGGCTGCCTTTCGAGTACCGTAAAAAGTGGCGCAACAACTGGGAGGCCGTAAAATATTGCAGCGAGCGGTGCCAGCGCAATAAGGCTTCGGTTGCTAGCTCTTAGCTCCGCCCCAGCATTCATTTTAATCTTACCCACTACCAGCTATTGGCCAGCCGCTACTAGCTAAAAGCCAACCAAAATGGCCTCTAATCTCGACTACCTCGACCCCGCCCTCCAGCCCCTCGTTGATAAGGTAGAAGCCTACCTCGTGGCGAAGGAGGATTTGCGCAAGCTCACCCTCGCCGAGCACAACGAAGCCCAGCACGATGCCGCAGTGGCCCAGACCGCCACCGAATTTGAGCAGCGCCCGCCCACCGGCTCGTTCGACCAGCACCGCGATGAGCTGCACCAACAGCACCAAGATGCGCTCGAAGACCTGCATCGCCTCGAAGGCGAGATTTTGCACCTGCTGCCCACCCGCGATGAGTGGGTGAAAGTAAACCTGGGCTACGGCCCCAGCCGCGTAGGCGCCTGGCGCGTGCCCAACGCCGAAGGGTCCGAAGAGGAACACTACGAAATTCGGGTAGTGTTTTAGCAGACAGGACTTACGCACAAACGTCTGTATTTGCGAGCAACGCGCAGCAATCGCCTCACAACGAGCCGTTCAAATACGATTGCTGCGCTGCGCTCGTAAGAACAATTGCCTTTTTGCGTAAGTCCTAAAATAGGTAAGAGGGCGGAGTTACCCGTTCAGATAACTCCGCCCTCTTACCCCAAAACCCTTGATTTTTTTAATGTCCCGAGTCCCAGTCATAACCCATTTCGGCCCAGTAGTCGGCGGGGCGCTCGTCGGCAAAGGCGATGGTGCCGATGCGCTTGAGGTGCTTGATGCCGTACTTGAGGGGCGTGACTAAGCGCAGCGGCGCGCCGTGCGCGATGCTCAGGGGTTCGCCATTTAGCTCGTAGCAGAGCAGCGTTTGGGGGTGAATGGCGCTGGGCATGTCGAGGCCCACGTAGTATTCCTCGTCGGGTGTCACCACGCCCACGTAGGGCGCGAGGTCGGCGGGCGGGTTGGCGATGTCGTTGATGGGCTGACCACTGCGGCTGGCCAGCGGGTATTTGGCCAGAAAGTCGGCGAAGCGCGCACCGGCCCAGTTTACCACGATGCTCCAGCCTTCGATGCACTTTAGCTCGGTGTTCATCTCCACGCGGGGCAGCGCTTTGATGTCGGCCAGGGTAAACTCCTGGGGCTGGCCGCCGCCGTAGGGCCGCACCACCAGGCGCCAAGCCGCAAGGTCGATTTTCGACTGCAAGCCCGCGCTGCCGTTGGTACGCACCTGCTTTACGGCCTGGCTTTTCGGGAACTCGCGGGCCAGCCGCGTTTCCTTAAAATAGGCGGCCGAAAGGCGGCCATTGGCATCGAGCACCCGCCGGAAGGGCAGCGGCGTGCCCTCGGCATCGGGCCGCTGCAAGAGGTAGCGCCAGCCCAGCACGCCGCCCAGCGCCGCCAGCCCCCCCACTATGAAAGAGCGCCGCGTGCGCCGCGCTGCCTCCTGCCGCAGCGGCGAATCGGACGGCAAGGTCAGGTTTTGGCCGTCGGGCGAAGGGTGCGGAGGGATGGGATTTTCTGGTTGCATAATGACAGAACACGGGTGCCCGCAAGATTAATTCTGCTTGGTTTTGGCCTCGGGCGCCGGCACGTCGGCGACCTCAAACCCAGCCACCATCGACCGGAAATTATTCCAGCCCGCCCGCATCACCTGGGCCACGTGCACCACAAAAAACAGCACGTAGCCAATGGTGAGCACGAAGTGCTCGATGCGCGCCGCCTCGTAGCCGCCCAGCAGCCGCGTGAGCCAGCCAAACTGCACGGGCTTATAAATGGCCAGGCCCGTGAGCAGCGAGCCCAGGCCCATGAGAATGACGGCGGTATAGGCAATGCGCTGCGCGCCATTGTACTTGCGCACGGGCGGCGCGGTTTTGCGCAGGCCCAGGTCGTGCAAAATCACCTGCCCGGCTTCGCGGAAGGAACCGCGATTGGGCAGCAGGTAGCGCCACTCGCCCGAAAACAGCGTATAGAGTACGTACAGCAAGCCATTCAGGAAGAAAACCCACATCAGCAAAAAGTGCCACGACATGCCCTGCGCCAGCTTGTGGTCGAGGTGAAAAGCTTCGTAAAACGACTGGGGAAAGAACTTAAACAGCGTCGTTTTGCCCCAGCCGAGGCGGTACACGTCGTTGGCCCAGTATATCCAGAGGCCACTCCAAATCATGAGGGCCAGCACCGGAAAGTTTAGCCAGTGAAACCAGCGAATGGCCAGCGGGTGCTTTTCAACGAGTTGTTTCATACAAGGCAATTACTGCTAAAGCCTAGGGCTCGGTTTTATTTTATCTTTTGCACGCGCAGGTAGTCGAGCATGGCTTGGTTCACGGCGCCGTTCATGTTGATATTGGCAGGCTCAAGGGCCAGCGTGAGCTGGTGCATGCCTTTGGGCAGCGGCACCAGCACGGCGTTGGTGAAGCCCCAGTCGGACCACTCCCCTACTCCGCGCTGCGGCAACACAATGGTACCAAGCTGCTTGCTACCCAGGCGCAGGGTGCGAATCGCGCATTTATTATCGGTGTTAATCGGCCCGTTGCCATTCGCGTAGCGAAAATCCAGGGCATACAGCCCAGCCTCCGGCACCGTAACCGGAATGGTGAGCGTGCGGTTCGTGGTGGTGCTGATTTCGACGAAACCTTGGCCAGTGTAACCTTTGTAGGGCTGGGTAGCCTTGGCCGCCACGGTTTCGAGTTGCACCTGCCGGGCGGTGCCCCGGCCGCCCACCGGCAAAGGCTCGCTGGCGAAGGATTCGAGGCCGTTTTTGGCCACCGCCACTACCTGGTACTCCGCGTAAGAAGTAGCCAGCACGGCGTATTCAGTGTCCGAAACAGTAGCCAGCACTTGTCCGTCTTTCAACACTTTGTACTGCTGCGCATCGCTTTGCGCGGGCCAGCGCAAGCGGTTATTGGCAACGGTAACTTCGGGCGTGGCGGGCGAAAACAGATTCGCTACCTTAGTAGTAGCCGCGCTGGCTGGGGCCTGGCTACTGAGCACGATGCGCAGCGCGTGGCGGCCGGTGAGCGTGGCGGGCACGGCCGCGCCCGCCAGCGGCTGGCCATCGAGGGTAATGGTTGTGATAACGTTGCCAAAACCCTGCAAGTCAATATCCAGCACGGCCCGGCGGTACTTAAAATTGGTCAGCTTGCGCGCGCCCTGGAAGGCCTGCGGCACGAAGGGCCGAAATACCAGCCGGTCGGTTTCGTAGTGCATCCCAAACAGGATTTTGTACACCAAACTCAGGCTGCCCGACAGGCTCCAGAGCATGTTGCTGGAGTTAATCTGGGTGCCGGCAAAGTCACCATTTTGGGCCACAAAGTTCTCTTTATTAGTCAGAAACAGCGCCGCCGGACGGTAAATGGCCGCCATGCTCTCGGTGAGCGACGCCTCGTTGCCAACCTGGGCGGCGGCCAGTGCCCAGTAGCTCTGCACGAAGGGCCACACCGCATTGTTGTGGTAGGGCGGAATGCCCGGAAGCTGCGGGTAAATGCACGGGATGCCAAAATCGGTAGTTGGCGTGCGGCTCACCACCGTTTTGCCGCGCGCCTCGTCGGCAATGCCAAACCAGACGCTCAGCGCCTCGCCCAGGGCCTCGGCGCGGGGCGAAAGCGTCAGAAAGTTGCGGCCGTAGAGGTACTGGCCGTAGTAGCCCGCGCTTTCCTGCCACAAATGCCGGTTGATGCCGGCCTTGACGGTGGCGGCCACTTGCTCGTGTTCGGCGGCCACGGCTGGTTCGCCCAGCTGGTGGGCCATTGCGGCCAGCACCATGTTGGCCTGAAAATGCACGGCATTGGTGCCCAGGTTCTGGCTTTGGTAGATGTCCGCCGGCTGCATCCAGCGCGGATAGGTTTGCTCGCGCCAATCCAGAAACGACGACTCACCGCGCACCAGGCCGGTGGCCGGGTCGTAGGCATTCTGCTGGTCGTCGGCAATGGACTGCCGGACAATGGGATATGCTTTGCGCAGCCACGCCTCGTCGCCCGTCACCTTATAAATTTCCCAGGCGGCTACGGCCCAAATCAGGCGGTCGGTCGAGCAGGGGTAGGCCCCGCCCGTGCCCGTATCCTGCACAATGCGGCCTTCGGGCGTCACCTTGCGCAGCAGGCTAGTCATGGCAACTTGGGGCTGCAAGGTAGCCTGCGCCAGAATGATGGAGTAGCTCACGTCGCGCGTCCAAACGCCGCTCCACTCCTGGCCGGTACGCAGGGTACCATCGGGCTCCACGGCGCGGCGGGCTTCTTCGAGCGCCAGATTATAGAGCGCGTCGGCCAGCGGGTGGGGCGAGCTATACTGCGGAAAATCAGCGGTATCGAGGCTTTTTTGCCAGCTGGTGGCCGTGGTTTTGGCCGCGGCGGGTGTGTTCAGCGTCAGGGTCACTTCGTAAATGCCGTCGCCGTCGGGGTCGTGTAGTTCCAGCTCGGGCTTGTTCACGAGGTTGTCAAAATCCCAGCTCAGCGGCGCGGTATTACCAGCCACGAATACTTGCTTGAAATCTTGCTTGTACAGCTTGTCGCCTCGGTAGGTGGTGTAGTAGCCCTGCCGCCGGAAAGCCGCCAGCACGGGGTGCATATCCAATTTGATTGTCAGCTTGGTATTGGGCGCCAGGTACGCAGCGGGCGGCACGGGCGCAGGGTCCACATAGCGCTGGCCAAAGGCAATAACCAGCGTTTCGAGCGGCGCGCCGCCTGGCCGGGGCACTGCCAGAAAGAGGTTGTCCTGTCCCGGCGCCAGTTCGTTGTCTTTGCCGTTGATACTGAACTTGAATGCTACCTGCGGATTCTGAAAGGCATTGGCTGGGCTGCGGTAGTTCGACGTGAGCGCGGTGGCCGATAGCGCACGAGCGTGGTACGGTCCTTGTATCACCGCGTCGGGATATACCGTATAAGCCTCCGATTTCCACAACGGGCGGTCTATTGGCTGCTCAGAAGAGGTTGGCATGGGAGCGGCAATCTTAGCTGGCTTAGTTGATTGACAGGACACAACCACTAGATTTCCAGTCAACAAAACAACAAAAAGCGTTATACACTTCATCAAAATACGCTGGCTGCGGGATAGTGCTTCGAAGGTAGACACCTGGTCAACCCCATGCGCTTTCTTCTGCTGCGTTTCACCGGCTCCGAGCATCAACTAGCGGTTTACAACCCAAAATCCGTCCATTGACACCATTATTTGGTGAGAAAGTCAGAAAAAGTGCACTCATCAAAATAAAGGAAAATATTTTTTCCTTTCTAAATACAATTTCAGAAAGCTTATTTCTTACTCCCCGACCCACTTATTGTCAGCTTTTTAGTCCGGGCTTCGACAACGGCATCATATCGAAAACAGCATAATGAGTTTAGAAAATATTACTCGTCCGCTAAACATCCAAACTCTTTGTAGCTTATTGCTATACAAAGCCCACGGCTGAGTATTTATATCCTACATACTTTCCAAAAAGCACAAACGCTAAGCTTCACTTAGCTTTTTTATGGTTGTGTTTTTTTAATACAGATTATGCTTGCAAGCAGCTCTATTCACACCTAATTAATTGATTATTATAGCTATAAAATATACCAGACCTAAGTAAAAATTGTTATTTCGTATTTTTTAACAAAAAAATCATAATCTAAATTTGAGAATTGAACGATTAAGGCATAATATTACACTATCATAATATGATTTCGCTCTCTTTTACCTTCTAAGCTATGTTGCTCACCCTAAACTCAAATTCTGCTTATTCCGGCCTGTCCACGTATTCTGAAGAGCTGCGCGTGGCCAGCGCACCGGTAGTGCGCCGCACACCGCTGAGCAAGCGCATGTTCGACTTCGTCTTTGCCCTGCTCGTGGTTTTGTTTGTTCTCATCTGGCTTATCCCCCTCATTGCCATCGTTATAAAGATGGAGTCTAAGGGGCCCGTGTTCTTTAAGCAGCCGCGCACGGGCAAAGATGGGAAGGCTTTTGACTGCTTTAAATTCAGAAGCATGCGCATGAGCGACGATGCGCACACTCGCCAGGCTAGCCTGGGCGACAGCCGCATCACCAAATCAGGTGCCTTTTTGCGGCGCACCAGCCTCGACGAGCTGCCGCAGTTCCTGAATGTACTGCGGGGCGAGATGTCGGTGGTTGGCCCTCGCCCGCACATGCTCAAGCACACGGAGGACTATTCCAAGGCCATTGATAACTTTATGGACCGCCACTTGGTGCGGCCGGGCATCACGGGCCTAGCGCAAGTATCGGGCTACCGCGGCGAAACCAAGGAACTGGAGTCGATGGTGAACCGCTTTAACGCCGACATCCACTACCTGCGCAACTGGTCTTTCTTTCTGGACCTGCGCATCGTGCTCCGCACCGTGACGCAAGCCTTCGGCGACAACAAGCACGTGTTTTAGTAATGCTCGCGTTGCTTGCTTAGCCAAGTGCCAGAAAGGCCTCAAGAAGAGTGCGTAAGGCCGCCGCGGCTGGAAATGAAAAATCGCCCACGCCAGAGGCGAGGGCGATTCCAACCAAAACACCTTAAAAACTATTCTTTCACGATGAGGTAAACAGCGCAGCGGCTAAATAATTCCAGGAAATCTTCAAATTTTCATCATAAGACTTTATTTTATTCGAAACCAGTTGGTTAAATAGCTAACCCAGTTTTCAAAAGTCTTCTGTTATTACTTAGTCAGCGCTAGTTGCAATTCTGGCGGAAGTTAAAGCCAAAAAAAGGCCACCCAAACGGGTGGCCTTTTTCACATCTGAAAAATCGACTAAACGTCGAGCTTAGCATACTTGGCGTTCTGCTCGATAAAATCGCGGCGGGGGGCTACTTCGTCGCCCATCAGCATCGAAAAGAGGTGGTCGGCCTCAGCGGCCGAGTCCACGCTTACTTGCTTGAGCGAGCGGGTGCTGGGCTGCATAGTGGTGGTCCAGAGCTGCTCGGCGTTCATCTCACCGAGGCCTTTATAGCGCTGCACGTTCACGGTTTCGGGGCGGCCGCGGCCGAGCTCTTCGGTGGCGGCGGCGCGGTCGTCTTCGGTCCAGCAGTAGCGCTCTTCCTTGCCGCGCTTCACGAGGTAGAGCGGCGGTAGGGCGATGTAGATGTGACCCTGGTCGACGAGCTGCCGCATGTAGCGGAAAAAGAACGTGAGGATGAGCGTGCGGATGTGCGAGCCGTCGATATCAGCATCGGTCATGATGATGATTTTGTGGTAGCGCAGCTTGCTGAAGTTGAGCGGGCCGGTTTCGTTGCCATCATCATCGGTACCGAAGGCCAGCGACTTGCGCTCGTTGAACGTGACGCC
>JAKONR010000384.1 GCA_022701825.1 Hymenobacteraceae bacterium
GTGTCGGTGCTTTTGAGGGGCGGAATCATCTGGTTCAGTAGGTCTTCGGCAAGCAGGGCAGACATAACGATGCAGACTAAAAGGCGGAAAGGACGGCCCTACTCCACGAGTAGGACTACAATACCCAGGGAAAGGTTGCCCTAAGAGGGCAAAAACCAGGCCGGCACTCGGCAAATGGGTAGTTTAGGCGGCCGAAGTAGCCACGGCGCTCGCCGGCTGCCAAGTGGCTGAGCCAGAGCGGGCCAGAAACGGGGCCAGACATCGGTTGAAAGCCAGCGGGCGCTCCATCATGGGGGCGTGGCCGCAGTGGTCGAGAAACCGCAGCGTGGCCTGCGGCAGCAGGCGCGCAAAGTCGTGCGCCACCGACGGCGGGGTAATCGTGTCGTTCAGCCCCCAAATGAGCAGCGTGGGCACCGCGACGCGGTGCAGCTCGCGGGCCAGGTTGTGGCGCTGGGCCGAGCGCGCTATGCTAATCATGCGCAGGCACTTGGCGTTGGAGTTGGTGACGGCAAATACCTCATCGACCAGCTCCTTGGTAGCCACGGCCGGGTCGTAGAAGGTGTAGCCCACCCGCTCGCGCACAAAGTCATAGTCGCCGCGCTTGGGAAACGAGCCGCCCATGCCGTCCTCAAACAGCCCGCTGCTGCCGGTGAGCACCAACTGGCTCACGCGGCTGGGGTTGTGCAGGGTGTAAACCAGCGCAATGTGGCCGCCCAAGGAATTGCCCAGCACGGTGAACGTGGTGGGTAACTGAAGCTTATCCACAAAGTTTTCCACATACGCCTGCAAGCCGGGCACCGTGGCTTGCAGCAGCGGCATGTCGTACACGGGCAGCACCGGAATGATGACCCGGTAGCGCGCCGAAAACTCGGCCACCACCTCCTCCCAGTTGCTGAGCGCGCCAAACAGGCCGTGGAGCAGCAGCAACACCGGCCCCTGGCCTTCGTCGACGTACTCGAACCCGTGCTGATGCTGGCGGCGCAGTTCCACGTTGGCTAAATGGGTAGGGGCGGTTGGGGAAAATTACTAAGCAGTCTTAACCGGGGCGACCGGCGCAATGTTACAACAGCGCATCCAATTGCGCAGCCAAGCCAGGCCGTGGGTCGTGAGCAAAGCCTCGGGGTGAAACTGCACGCCGTAGAGTGGCAGCGTGGCGTGGCGCAAGGCCATAAGCTCGCGGTCGGCGTCGGCGGTGCGGGCCAGCGGCCGCAGCACGGCCGGCAACGTGTTGGTTTCCAAAGCCAGCGAATGGTAGCGCGTCACGGGTTGGCGGCGGGGCAAGCCCGTGAGCCAGGCATCGCCGCCGAGTAGTTCTATCTCCGACACCTTGCCGTGCATGGGCCGGGCCGCGCGCCGCAGCCGGCCCCCAAAAAATTCGCCCAGCGCCTGCTGGCCCAGGCACACGCCCAGCATGGGCAGCCGCTGGTGGTACTCCTGTATCACGGCCATAAGGTTGCCGGCCGTGGCCGGCGAGCCGGGGCCGGGCGACAGCACGATGCCCTGCCAGTCGAGCTGGCGCAGCTTGGCCAGCGGCACGTCGTTGCGGCGCACCACTACGTCGGCCCCGAGCTGGTGCAGGTAGTCGGCCAGGGTGTAGGTGAAGGAATCGAAGTTATCGAGCAGTAAAAGCACGCGGCAAAATAAAGGGCGTCTACCTCAGCGGGTCAGGTCAGGGTTGGCTGGGTGGTCAGGTTAGCGGGCAACTCAATTCGCTTCTGTGGGTTAGTGCTGCACGTAGTGGTAACTCCGGCTGGCTTTGGAACAGCCCTACCAACAAATTCTGGGGCAACGCAGGGCGGGCCGTAGCGCGAACTTTGTAGTTCGCGTCCGTCCGGGTGCCCACCAACGAACGCGAACTACAAAGTTCGCGCTACGGCCCGCCCTAAAAACGACTTTCTATTCCGTTTCCGTATTCTTGTGAAAAAGCATTTTTTACCGCTGGCGCTCGGCGGCCTGGCCATTGGCACCACCGAATTTGTGATGATGGGGCTGCTGCCCAATATCGCGGCCGATTTTAAGGTTACGATTCCGCAGGCGGGCTACGCCATTTCGGCCTACGCGCTGGGCGTGGTGCTGGGCGCGCCGCTGCTGGTGCTGGGCAGCCGCCGCATGGCGCCCAAAACCACGCTTATGGTGCTCATGGGGCTGTTTGCCTTGTTTAATCTGCTGTCGGCCTTTGCGCTTACTAATGGGCTGCTGTGCGCGGCGCGGCTGCTGGCGGGACTGCCACACGGGGCCTTTTTTGGGGTGGGCTCGGTGGTAGCGAGCCGGCTGGCGCAGCCGGGCAAGCAGGCGCAGGCCATAGCAAGCATGTTTAGCGGCCTCACGGTGGCCAACGTGGTGATGGTGCCGGTGGCCACGTACATCGGCACGGCGTTTTCGTGGCGCTTCGCGCTGGGCGGCGTGGGAGTGCTGGGGCTGGCTACGCTAGGGGCTATTCAGTGGCTTTTGCCTACGCTGCCGCCCACCCCTACCCCACCGCTGCGCACCGAGCTGGCGCTGCTGGGGCGGCGCACCACGTGGCTCATTATGCTGCTCACGGCCATCGGCACGGGCGGGCTTTTCTGCTGGATTAGCTACATCGCGCCGCTGCTGACGCGGGTTTCGGGCTTCACGGCCGGCCAGGTGCCGTACCTGCTGGCCATCGCCGGGCTGGGCATGGTGGCCGGCAATGCCCTCGGCGGCTACCTCGCCGACCGCCTCGCCCCGGCCCGCGCCTGCTTATTGCTGCTGCTGGCCATGGTGGGCACGCTGCTGCTCATGTACTGGCTGGCGCCGTATAAAATTCCCACCGTGCTCCTCACGTTTGCCGGCGGCTGCTTTGCGCTGGCCGTGGCCGCACCCATCCAATTGCTGATGATTCGCTCGGCCGAGGGGGCCGAAATGCTGGGCGCCGCCTTCACGCAGGCAGCCTTCAACACGGGCAACGCGCTGGGCGCCTTTTTGGGTGGCTTGCCGCTGGCGGCGGGCTACGCCTACAACTCGCCCGAGCTGGTGGGCGCGGCCATGGCGCTGGGCGGCGTGGCCTTCGCGGTGCTCTTGCTGCGCGATAGTGCAGCGCAGACGCCCGCGCCGGAGCCGGTGGCCGAGCTGGCTGCCCCGCTCACATAACCAGCTTTAGCCTGGTCCACAAGTCCTGCGCAAAGGGCAGCACGTAGCCCGTCAGCTGCAAGGCCAGCGGGGTGGCTTTCTGCACCCAGGGCAATACCACCGAGCCGGCCGTGAGGCTGGGGGCCAGCAAGTTAAGCCCTGCCAGCGAGGTGCCGCGCAGCAGCAAGCTCAGGCCCAGCAGCCACTTGAGTGCCCCAGCCGCCCCGCCCAATAAATTGTCGAGCACGCCCAGCGGCGTGAGGTGCACGGCCTGCTTCGCCAGCCCGCCCAGCAGGTGCACGCCCCACATAATGGCCACCAATACCAATAAAAAAGAAACCAGCGGCAGCAGCCCAAATAGCTCGCCCAGGTACGAGCGCACCACCGGCACGGCCGCGCTCAGCAAGCTCAATCCGCCTACCACGCCCAGCACAAAGGCCAGCAGCGACACCGCTTCCAGCACCAGCCCGCGCCGGTAGCCTTTAACGGTGCCCACAGCCAGCGGCAAAAGGAGCAGGAGGTCGAGCGGGGTCATTGTGGGATGAGTGGGTGAGTGAGTTGGTGAATGGGTAAAATTGTCATTGCGAGCGCAGCGCCGCAATCGCACCCGAATAGCGCCGCTGTTCCGGTTCCGCTCGGGTGCGATTGCTGCGCTGCGCTCGCAAGGACAGGCGCACCGACTACTCCACTAAAAATCCGTGTTGTTGAGCAGCATATTTACTACTTCCGAGATGCGCTTGCCGTCGGCCTGGCCGCTGAGTTCGCGAGCGGCTACGCCCATTACTTTGCCCAGGTCGGAGGGGCCTTTGGCGCCGGTGCGCTGGATGATGCCCACGAGCTTCTCGACCAGCTCGCCTTCGGTAAGCTGCTGGGGCAGAAACTCTTCGATGATGGCCAACTCGGCCAATTCAGTTTCCTCCAGGTCGGAGCGGAACTGCTCCTTATAGGTGGCGGCCGAGTCGCGGCGCTGCTTGGCGGCTTTGTTGAGGAGCTTGAGCTCCTGGTCGGCGGTGAGGCCGGTGGCGCTGGCGCCTTCGGCGGTTTCGGCCACCAAAATCTGCGATTTGATGCTGCGCAAGGCCAAAAGGCGGGTTTTGTCTTTGGCCAGCATGGCTTGCTTGATGCCGGCGTCGATGGTTTCTTTGAGAGCCATAGAAAGAATGAGGTGAGAAATGGAAATGCCCAGTAAACGGCCACCAGCCAAAACCGGCCAGCCGCCGGCCGGTTGCGTAGTATTCCGCATCAATTAACGAAAATCTGCTCGCAACGGCCGGCCGGCAAATGTACCTTGCCCCGCCCGCGCCGCCCACACCCACCAGCCACCCGCGCCGCCGGCAGCCCCAAAACCCGCCCGAGTAGCCAGCCCGGCGCAGCCGGGCGTATCCGTCAAATCTTAAAAATCCGTTTGAATCCGTGGTCAAGCTAAGCGTCAATATCAACAAAATAGCTACCCTGCGCAACGCCCGCGGCCTGCACGCGCGGCCCGATTTGCTGCAAGCCGCCCGCGACATCGAGCGCTTCGGGGCCGAGGGCATCACGGTGCACCCGCGGCCCGACGAGCGCCACATCCGCTACGATGACGTGCGCAACCTCAAGAGCATCGTCACGACCGAGCTGAATGTGGAGGGCAACCCTACGCCCGACTTCGTGGCTTTGTGCCGCGAGGTGCGCCCCGAGCAGGTAACGCTGGTGCCCGACGCGCCCGACGCCATCACGTCCAACGCCGGCTGGAATGTGGTGCAGCACCAAGGTTTTCTGCGTGATATCGTGGCCGAGCTGAAAAGCTACGGCGCCCGCGTCAGCATCTTTCTGGACCCCAGCCCGGCGCTCATCGACGCGGCCGCCAGCACCGGCACCGACCGCATCGAACTCTACACCGAGGCCTACGCCCGGCAGTACGCCCAAGACCGCGCCGCCGCCATCGCGCCCTACCGCGACACGGCCAAGACCGCCGTAGCCGCCGGCCTCGGCCTCAATGCTGGCCACGACCTCGACCTCGACAACCTGGCTTATTTGGCGCAGGAACTGCCGGGCTTGCAAGAGGTGAGCATCGGGCACGCGCTGGTGGCCGATGCGCTGTACCTGGGCCTGGAAAACGTGGTGCAGCTGTATAAGCGGCAGTTAAAAGGGGTAGCGTAAGCTTTAGCTTGCAAGCGAGCGTAGCGAACAGTGACGTCTGCGAACGTCTGCGGACGTGGTTGCTCGCTCGCAGGCTAAAGCTTACGCTACACGCACTTCTACCTCGAACTGCCCAGGGTCGGCGAGCGGGTCGGGCGTCTGGGCGGGCAGTTCATTGGGCGAGTACAGGGCGCACAGCGTGTGGCCGACTTGCACCAGCTGGCCGGGTAGGCTGGTAGGCAAGCCGTCAAGCAAGCCGGCCAGCACCTCCCAGCGCGGGTGGCCGGGCTGCCGGCTGGCATCGTGCCACACTACGGTGGTTTTTGGCCCTACCAGGTGCTCAAATACGCGGGCCGTATCGCGCCGCACGGCTTCGTAGCGGTGGTCACCGTCGATAAAAACTAAGTCGAACGGCCCGGCCTCGCGCTGCAAAGCAGCCAAGTCGAAGGTAGCCGAGTTGCCGTGCAGGTGCACCACATTAGGCAGCGGGCGCGAGAAATGGCCGTGCAGGTCGATGTAGCGCTCGGGCAAGTGCAGGGCGCGCATTTCGGCGGCGCTCAGGTTGAGCGTGTGCACGGTGGCGGCTTCAGCGGCCACGTTGGCGGCGCTTTCGCCGCGCCAGGTGCCTATCTCGAAATAGCGGCAACCTGGTCGCTGCCGCGCCAGGGCGCGCAGCAACAGCAAGTCGGTGGGCAGCGAGCCGCCATCGCCGAAGGCGAAAGGCGCCACGGTGCGCGCGCCGGCCGGCGCGGTAGCTGGCACAAAGTGCCCAAATGGCACCAAAGGCAGCCCGTTGGCGCTCAAGCCCGGCCAGCGGGGGGCGTGCGCCAGAGCGCGGGCGCGCCAGGCGACCGTATCGGCGGCCAGCACTTCGGTGAGTAAGGCTGGCGTGCGCGCCAGGGCCGCCAGCGCCCGCAGGCCAGTTAGAAGCTTATTAGCCAACGAGATGAAGTAATAACTATAAAAATAGTTTTACAACTAAGCTTATAGTAGTAGAGTGGCGAGCGTTACTTTTGCGCTGGCTCGCCCGAGCGGCCAGCCGTTGCCACGCCGCAAGTTATTCGCCCTTTTTGATTTTGCCTACTGCTATGGAGCCCGCGCCCGACTCTTTTCCTGAGCTTACCCGCGCCGAAGAGCAGGTGATGCTGGTGCTGTGGCAGCGCGGCCCTAGCTTTGCCAAGGAGGTGCGGGCGGCGCTACCGGCCGCGCCGCCGCTGGCCTACACCACGGTTTCGACCATCATCCGGGTGCTGGCGCAGAAGGGGTTCGTGGGGCACGAGGCCTTTGGGCGCACGCACCGCTACCGGCCGCTGGTAGCCCAGGATGCTTACCGGGAGTTTTTGCTGGGCAAGCTGCTGGGCACCTATTTTGGCGGCTCAATGGGCAACCTGCTGGGCTTTCACATCCGCACGGCGGGGCTCGATGCGGGGCAGCTGGGCCAGCTGGTGGGGCAGGCGTATCAGCAGCTGGCGCCGGCCCCGCCCGAGGCCCCGGTGGACGCCCGCTAGGCCGAGCCTGGGCGGCAAGTGCGGCAGCCCGCCAATAATTGAACCCAAAACTGCTAGCGGGCCGGCTTTTGGCGTGTGTACCTTTACCCGGCTTTGATGAAGTTTTCCGGAAGTCGCGGGGCGACTTCCGGTTTGTGGTACGCGGGCCGCTAAGGAGCCCGCCGCCAATTGCTGCTTTCAAGGCTGCGTTCCTGTGATAGTGGCCGGGCCGCATTTGCCTCAAATCCGCTACCTTACAGCGCTTCCACCCCTCACTTCTATTTCTTTCCAACCAAGTGTTTTTTACTCATAAGCCAAGCGTTGCGCTGGGTACTCTGGGCCTGCTGGCCGCGCTGGCCGCCTGCCAAAACCGCTCGGGCCAGGGCGAAACCGCCACTGCCGACTCGGTCGCCGCCGCCAAAGAGGCCCCCGTTGATACTGTTAAACTCAAGCATTTGGCCCAGCAACGCGACTCGCTGCGGGCCGACAGCATCGCCCGCAAAACCGGGCAGCTGCCGGGTGCTATCCTGCCGGGGCACCGCATTGTGGCGTTTTATGGCAACATCCGCTCGAAGGGCATGGGCATTCTGGGGCGCGTGCCCAAAGACTCGATGATGCGGCAGTTTGACCGCGTGCTGAAGGAGTGGCAGGCCGCCGACCCCAGCCTGCCGGTGATGCCCTGCCTGCACAGCGTTACCATCACGGCGCAAGCCGCGGCCGGGGCCGATAAAAAGTATCGCCTCATGAACTCGGCCTCGACCATTGAGGAAACCCGCGCCTGGGCCAAGGAAAAAAAGGCCATTCTGTTTTTGGACGTGCAGGTGGGCCTCAGCGACCTGGAGCACGAGTTGCCCAAGCTAACGGAGTACCTGAAGGACCCGACCATTCACCTGGGCATCGACCCCGAGTTTGCGATGGCCACCAAAAAGGTGCGCCCCGGCAAAAAAATCGGCACCTACGACGCCAAGGACATCAACTACGCCATCAATTTTCTGGCCCGCATCGTGAGCGAAAACCACCTGCCGCCCAAGCTGCTGATGGTGCACCGCTTTACAAAGGGCATGGTGACGAACTACAAAGACATCAAGCTCGACCCGCGCGTGCAGGTGATTATGGACATGGACGGCTGGGGCAACCCTACTCTAAAAAAGGATTCTTATAAGGCTTATATTCAGAAAGAACCCGTGCAGTACACGGGCTTCAAGCTCTTCTACATCTACGACCCCAAGCAGAAGCCGCACCACATGATGACGCCCAAGGAGGTGCTGGACACGACCAATCTCAAGCCTACGCCGCTGTACGTGCAGTACCAGTAGCCGCCGGTTTTCGGCCACAAAAAAGCAGCCTTCCCGTAGCGGAAAGGCTGCTTTTTTGTGGCCGTTTTGGCGGGCCAAAAAGCCTACTTCAGCAGGTCGGTTTGGGCGCGCAGCACCTCGCGGGCAATGGCCAGGTTGGTTTCGCGCGAGTTCACTACCAAGTAGATAAACTTCTTGCCTTCGCCCACCAGCTTGATGAGGTGCAGCTGGTTGGTGAGGGTGATGAGGATGTCGTCCATGGTTTCGCCTTGCAGCTTGAGGGCGGCCATGGCCTTCTGCTTTTGCTTCACCACTTCGGTGTTGTAGGCGGCGGCAGTGTCGGGGTTGATGTTCGAATTGGTATGCGAAGCCAGGCTCATGCCCGAGCTGATATCAACTACGGCGATGGCCATCAGGCCGGGCAGGTCGTTGAGCACGTTTTGAACGGCTTGGCCGGCGGGGGTGGAGGTAGAGTATGCCATTGGGAGTAATGAATAAAAAAAGTAAGATGGAAAAATTATTAAAAAAACAAGAAAAATACTTATTAGTCAAGCGCTTGCACCGCAGCCCGAATCAGGGCCGGGTTGGTGTCCTCGGTGCGAATAGCCAGGTACAGCAGCCACCCGGCCTGGGGCAGCACCCGCAGCAAGTGCAGCTGGTGGCGCAACGTGATAAGGATGTCGGCTAGCTGCTCAGTATCGGTGAGGTGCAGCGCTTCGAGGCATTGGCGGGTCTGGCGCACTATTTCGGCATTGGCGGCGGCTACTTCGGCGGCAGCTTCGCGGGGGCCGGCCCACTGCTCGGCCAAAATAGTGCCGGTAGCCGCCTCCACCACGGCCACCGCGATGCAGGCCGGCAGCTCCTGCCCCACCCGGCGCACCAGCTCCTCGGCCTGCGCCCGCGCCGCCGCGCCGGGCGCGGCCGCCGCTACCGCCGCCTCCGGCACTAGCGCGGCTTCGGCGCTGGGCACGGCCTCGGCCACGGTTTCGGGCTGGCTGCGCTTGCGAAAAGATAAGCTGGAGAAGAGTCCCATGTTGCACTGGTGGTGGCTGCTTTTTGGGCTGGCCGCCGCCTCACTTATGCGGATAGAATAAAAATACTTGTTATAATCTGCTTATTTTTAGCGTAATACCTTGCAGCGAAGCCTGCTTTTCGGCCGAGTCATTATCGCTGGGCAGCTCGGTCGAGAGCATGCCCTGCGCCTGCAGGCGGTCGGCCGGAATGCCTTGTTTCACCAGCTCGTCCACGGCCAGGTTGGCCCGCTGCAAGCCCAGGCGCATGGCCTGCGCCTCGTGGTTGTTGGCGTGGCCTACTACCACCAGGCGGGCCTTAGGGAAGGTTTTGAGCAGGCTGGCAATGCTGCCGAGCTGCTGCGCGCCCTCGGCCCCCAGGCGGGCCTGGCCCAGGTCGAAGCTCAGGCGGTCGACGGCGATATCGGCGGGCCGGGGCAGGCTGGGGTGCGCCAGGCGCTTGTAGAGCAAGCTTTCGGTCGAGTTGATGCCGACCGAGAGCGTGGCGCGGTCGACCAGCTTGATGAGCAGCGGCTGGCCTTCGCCCTTGGGGTAGCGCCCGGTAGCCACGTTGAACCGGCCGCCCACCTGCCGGGCCAGCCCAGCATTGCCCACGGTGTCGCGCAGGCCCGTGAACACCGCCGCGGGGGCCGGCTTGGCAGCGGGCTTGCTAGGCGCGGCGGCCACGGGCGGGGCCGCCGCCGGGGCCTCGGCGGCCGGCGGCGGCCCCGATAGTTCGGGCGGCGCGGCGGCGGGCATGTCTACTGCGGCTGGAACGGCCTCGGCTACCACCGAGCCCGCCGCCGCCAGGGCAGCGGGCTCGGTGGCGCTGGCAGGGCTGCCGAGCAGCAAATAGCCGCCTACCAGACCGGCCACCACCACTGTGCTGCCTATCGACAGGGCCAAAAGCTTGGTTTTAGCAGCGGCGGGGGCTGGTGCGGGGGCGGGCTGCGCCCCGGCTACCGCGGCTGTGGGCAGGGTCAGTACTGCGCCGGGCAGCTGCTGCTCGCTTAGCCAGCTGCCCAGGCTAGTGGGCGTGAGGTCGGCCTGGCTAGCGTGCTCGCCCACCAGGGCCAGGGCAATAATGGTGAGGTAGCCCAGCAGCGTGCCGGCCTGGGCGGGCTGGCCGCCCGCGTCGGCGAGGGCAGCCAGCTGCTTGGTACCGAGCATTTTCTGGCTTAGGTAGCGGCGGCGGTCGGGCCAGCCGAGGTCGGTGCGCAGCAGCTCTTCGGGCTCGGTCAGGAGCTGGCTCAAGTAAAGCTGGCGGCACATATCCCAGCGGGCGTTTAGCTCGTCGAGGTCAGTGGGCTGGGCCAGTTGCCGCACCAGCGCCGGCACTGCGGCGGCGGCCGTGGCCCGGGTGGCCGCCAGGGGCAGCGCCGAAGCTTTGGCCAACTGCCTAAGCAGCTCGTCAGTGAGGTAGCGGTTGAAAATGGCAAACAGACCCATGATAAAGTATAAAAAGCTAGCAGTCGAACGTATGAGTCAGTTGGTAAGGTAGCCTATTGTTTCGTTTGCCAGTCGCCCGATAATCGTTTGCCTGACGGGGATAATGGGATAGCTGTCGCGTGTTTTATAAAGCACATCACCTAAAGGAAGTACAAATTAAAGGCACAAAAACGAATTAATCATTCCCTCGCGGGCAAAATATTTTAACGACTCGTTAAACTGCCATTTTCACTCTTCAAAACGCATGTTTAGATGTTTACAAAATTTCAGCACCCACGAAAAAGCCCCCGGCCACGCTGGATGCGGCCGGGGGCTCAGACTACTTTTTGTTTAAATAATTATATTTAGTGCGCCGCGTTCATATCGATTTTCTCGCCGGGCCGGTTGCGTTTCACCAGCAGGATGAGCGGTACGCAGGAAATGAAGAAGATACCGAGCGCGTAAAAAATCTGGGTGTAGGTAATGAGCGACACCTGCTTCATGAGTACGCCTTCGAGGGCCGCGTAGGCCGCCTGTTTGGCTTGGTCGAGGGGCAGGCCTTTGTTGAGAAAGCTTTGGGTAAAGGCCTGCACGCGCTGCGCGGTTTCGGTATTGTAGAGCGAAATATTCGGCAGCAGAGCCACGCGGTTGTTTTGCACGCTGCGCTCGAGGTAGGTACCCACGATGGCCACCCCAAACGAGCCGCCGAGCTGGCGAATCATGCCGGTGAGGCCAGCGGCCTGGCCGGCGTCACGGCCTTGCAAGCCCGCCAGGCTCATGGTGGTGATGGGCATAAAAATGAGGCCCAGGCCTACGCCGCGCACGATGAGCGGCCAGAAGAAATCCTGCTCGCCGGCCGTGGGCGATATTTTGGCCCCCATCCAGAACGTGAAGCCGAAGAAGATGGCAAAACCTACCGGTAGCATGGCTTTTTGGGGGACGCCGGCCATGAGCATCCGGCCCACAATGGGCATCATGAAGCCCGAGGCCAGCGCGCCGGGCAGCAGTATCCAGCCCGTTTGCTCGGCCGAGAAGCCCAGGATACGCTGGGTGAAAATGGGGAACACGAACACCGAGGCGAACAGCCCGAAGCCCAGCACGAACGACAGGAACGCGCCCACCGCCAGGTTGCGGCTTTTGCCCAGCACCCGCAGGTCCACAATGGGAGCTTTGGCCGTGAGCTCGCGCCACAAGAAGCCTATCACTCCGATAGCCGCCAGGGCCGTGAAGAGGCGGATGCTATTATCGTCGAACCAGTCGTTGGTTTCGCCTTGCTCAAGCACGAACTGAAGCGAGCCTACGCCCATGATTAAGAGGCCAATACCCGCCCAGTCGATGTCGCGCAGGGGCCGGGGAATGGCGTTTTTGATACGCTCGGGGTCGCGGATGAACAGCAGCGTGAAGATGCTGGCCAGAATACCCACGGGCACGTTGACGTAGAAAATCCAGGGCCACGAGTAGTTTTCGACGATATAGCCGCCCAGCGTGGGGCCGATGGTAGGGCCGATAATCACGCCCATGCCAAACAGGGCTTGGCCCAGGGGCAACTGCTTGGGTGGAAAGGTGTCAATCAGGATGGCCTGCGAGGTAGCCATAAGTGCCCCACCACCAATGCCTTGGATGAAACGGAAAAACACCAGTTCAGCCAGCGAGGTACTCTGGCCGCAGGCCATGGAGGCCAGCGTGAACAGAATAACGGAGGCCAGGTAGTAGTTTTTGCGCCCAAACTGCTCGGCCAGAAAGCCGGTCATCGGAATCACAATCACGTTGGCAATGGCGTAGCTCGCCACCACCCAGCTTACTTCCTGCTGCGTGGCCGACAGGTTGCCCATCATCTGGGTCAGGGCCACGTTTACGATACTGGTGTCAATCAGCTCCAGCAGACAGCAGAAGACCACCGTCACGACGATAATCCACTTTCTAAATCCGGTTTCCATTAGGTATAGGGTAGGAAGGATTAATTGGTATAAGGGCTGTAAAAAGCCGTCATGCTGCGCTGCGCTCAGCATGACGGCTTTTTACGCTTCTAGCCGAGGGCTACTTCACTTTCACGATGGCATTCACGCTCATGCCCGTGCGCAGGGGGTGCTCGGGGTCTTCTTTGTTGAGCACGATTTTAACCGGCACGCGCTGGGTCACTTTCACGAAGTTGCCGGTCGAGTTGTCGGGGGGCAATAGGGCAAAGCGCGCCCCCGTGGCAGCCGACAGCGACTCGATGTGCCCTTCAAATTCCTCATTGGGGTAGGCATCAATTTCGAGCTTCACGGGCTGGCCCACCTTCATGTTTTCGAGCTGGGTTTCCTTGAAGTTGGCGACTACCCAGGTGCGGGCGCTGCTCACCAGGCCCACTAGCTGCTGGCCAGGGCTCACGACCTGGCCGGGCTGCACGTTTTTGCGGCTCACGATGCCATCGGCCGGGGCCACGATGGTGGTGTAGCTAAGCTGGAGCTTGGCATTGTCGAGGTCAGTTTGGCGCTGCTTCACCACGGCCTGGGCCACGGCTACTTGCTGCTGGGCGGCCGTCACCTGGTTGCGGGCCACGGTTACCTGGTCTTGGGCGGTGCTTTGCTGGGCGCTGGTGGCCTTGAGGTTAGCCGAAACGGCGTCGTATTCGCTCTGCGGAATGATATCCTGGTTGCGCAGCTTGGTGCTGCGGGCCAGGTCTTGCTGCAAGCGAGCGCGGTTGGCGGCGCTCACCCCGATGGTCGTTTGGGCAGTGCGCACGTTGGCCTGGGCAGTGCTTACCTGGGCGCGGGCGGCGGCTACCTGGGCCTGAGCCGCTACCAGAGCTGCCTCGGCGGCATTCACGCGCTGCGCGTAGTCAGCCTTGTCGATGGTAACGAGCGTATCGCCTTTCTTTACGCGCTGGTTGTCTTCCACATACACTTTCATCACGGGGCCGCTCACGCGGGGCAGCACCGGGTAAATGTCGCCTTCTACCTGCGCGTCATCAGTGGTTTCGTGGGCTTTGGCAAATTGGTAGCGCGTCCAGCCGTAGTAGCCGCCGGCTAGCAGCACGAGCAGCACTACGATAAGAACAAGCGGATTACGCTTCTTTTCAGGCTCTAGCGGCTCGGCAACTGCGGTCGGAGGAGCGTCTTGAATAGTGGATTGAGTAGCCATGTTTTTTTAAGCTGTTGGCTAATTGCTGTTAGCTGTTAGCTTTTGCTGAAATGGTAAGGAAAAACTTGAGTAAAAACGTGGCCGGCGAGCAGCCAACCGCTATCAGCCAATAGCTAACAGCTAAAATTCTATTCTCTTACAAGCATGGTAGGGCACGGGGCGGTGCGCACCACCACTTCGGCGGTGTTGCCCATCAAAAAGCGGCTGAGGCCGGTTTGGCCGTGCGCCCCGATTACGATGAGGTCGGCGCGCTGGCGGCGGGCTTCGGCCACTATTTGGGGGGCCGCCTCGCCGTGCAGGGTGTAGGTGCTCACGCGGCTGGCCCCGGCGGCCTGGGCCGCGGCCCGGTGGGCGCTCAGCTCGGCCTCTATCCCGGCCGCACCGGGCTTGGCGGGCTCCTGCACGTGCAGCAGGCGCAGCTCGGCCCCGGTGCCCACCGCCAGCGCGGCGGCATACGCCACCAGCGCCGCCGAGGCAGCCGAAAAGTCAAGCGGACAAAGGATGGTGGTAAGAGTCATTAGTATTAGCTGTTAGCTTACGGCTGCTGGCTGTTGGCTTTTTGAGCTGTCTAACTGTTGCTTTGGAAAAAGCTAACGGCCAGTAGCTGCTAGCTAACAGCTAGAAAATCACTGCCAAATCTGCTCGCCGGTGGCGCGGCGCAGCTGGTACTGCCCGAGGGTGTAGTTGTACATGGCCTGGGCGCGGGCCAGGCGGGCCTGGGCAAGCTGCGTTTCGGCGTCGAGCACGTCGAGGTTCTGGCCCACCCCGTAGCGGTAGCGGCCCTGGGCGCGGTTGAGGGCATCGCTGGCCTGGGCTATCTGCTGCTGGGCATTGTCGTAGCGGGCCTGGCTGAATTCCAGGTTGTTGGCCGCCTGGCGCACGTCGGCCCGAATCTGCTCCTGCATGTCCTGGGTTTTGGCCTGGGCGGCGCGGTAGTTGGCGGCGGCTTCTACCCGCTGCTTTTTGTTTTTATTGCCGTCGTAGATGGGCAGCGACAGTTGGGCCACGCCCACCGTATTGAACCGCACGCGGTTGATATCAGGCAGAATGTAGCCGTTTTTGCCGCCTACCTGCGCGCCTACGCCCAGGCTGGGCAGGTTGCTCTTGGCAATAAGCTGGGCTTGCAGCTCGGCGGTTTGCTCGGCGTCCTTCGAAAGCTTTACCTCGGGGCGGTTTTCGGCCGCTTTGGCCAGCTCTGCCTCCAGGTTTATCGGCTGCGGGTTGTAGTCGAGGCGGCCTTTTACCGGAATGTCGGCCTGCGCGGGCTTGTGCAGCAGGCGGGCCAGTTGCACCTGCTGGTTGCGCAGCTGGTTTTGAAGGTCGAGCTTGGTATTCTGGGCCTGCGTGATGCGCACGTCGGTGGTCGTCACGTCAAATTTGGTGCTCACGCCGGCTTCCACGCGCTTCTGCATGTCGTTGCGGTGGGCCACCAGCGAGGCAATTTGCTGGTCTTGCACCCGAATGCTTTCGCGCATAAACAGGATGTTGTAGTACACCTGCGCGGCACTAAACGCCAGGTCGCGGCGGGCTACCACGATGTTGTCCTGCGCGGTCTGCACCTGCGAGCGCGAGAGGTTGGTGCTCGCCTCACGCTTGCCAAAATCGAGCAGCTCGTACTGCGCCGTGAGGTGGGCGTCGAAGTTATTATTAGGCGCGAATTGCAGCGTCTCGCCGTTAAAAGGCAGCTTCACGACCGGGTCGATGCGCGTGTACGTCACCGTGCCCGATACGTAGGGCAAAAAGCCGGCCTGCGTCTGGCTGAGGCGGCTGCTGGCCGCGTTGGCCAGTTCGGTGAGGTTGGTGATGCCGGGGTTGGCATCGAGCACGGCCTGCACCGTGCCGCCGAGCGTCAGGGAGTCGCTGGCCAGCCCAATGGGCTGGGCGGCAGCCGGAATGCCGGGCTGGTTCTGAGCCAGCGCGGGCTGCGTCAGCAGCGCGCCGGCCAGTGTCAGTCCCGCAAAGCCGGCCAATTTATATCGTGATAACATAAGCCAAGTGGCGTGGTAGTGTTGTCCTCCGCTTACCGAAAGTTGTGCCAATTGGTTATCGACCAGTTTACTTATTTTAACCCATTACAAATCAGCTTATTATTTTTATCGAAGCCTGACAAGCAGCCGCCTTAAACAATGCGAGCAAGCGGGGGTTTCCTTAAATATCAGGAATTATCCCGCTCACTCCACCATGGCCACTGCCAATACCGACGACCTGCTGCTACTCCACCTCAACGAGGCGATTGCCACCATCCGCGACAAAGACCAGCTATTTCAGATTATTGCTCGCAAGCTGCGCCTGATTTTTCCCTTCGACATGATGGGCATCAGCATCTTCGACGAGGAACTACTGAATAAGCGTCTGTTTTTCAAGGACTACACTACCATAACCCCTGCGGAGCCGACGCCCACTAACATCTCCGTTTTCACGCCCATTGCCGGCTCGCCAGTAGAGCTGCTGCTCGAAGACCCGCGCATCCAGTACATCGAGCTGCGCGAATATGTGCGGCAGTACGCTGACTTTGAGCCATTCCAGCGTTTTTTACGCTTGGGCATTCAGTACATGACCATGGTGCCGATGTGGCTCAATGGCCGCCTCACGGGCTACCTCATCTTGGCCACGATGCGCCCGCCCACCTACTCGGCGGCCGACGAGCAACTGCTCGAAAAAATAACCTCACTGGTCGCCGTAGCGGTGCGCAATACGCTTGATTTTGAAGAAGTAGCCCGCCGCGAGCAGCAGCGCTCGCTCCAGCTCAACGTCACCAATGCCCTGCTCAGCATCAAGCAGCGCGAGCCGCTATTTCGGGCCATTGCCGAGGAGCTAGAGCAAGTAGTGCCGTTTGATTATTTTGGCATTCGGGTGCAGCGGGCCGGCGAGCGGGGCACCTTCGAAGGCTTTGCCGAGTTTGCCCGCGCCGACCACAACTCGGCCGAGCCATTAGTTGCCCTCGACCCCAACCGCCACCAAGTTTCTCATTTACAAGAGATAACCGCCATGTACCAGCAAATGGGCGGTATCCTCCAAGCCGATGGCCTCTACGCCGGCGACGACTTTCGGCAGCTCGCCATCCGCTACCCGGCCATGCGCTACGCCTACGACGAGCACCAGGTGCGCGCCATGCTCATCGTGCCCATCTGGCTGCGGGCCGATGGCGCGGCCGTGCTGCTGCTGGCCTCACCGCGCCCCAACGGCTTCACGCCCGACAGCCTGGCCACGGTGCAAAGCCTGGTGCCCCAAATCACGCTGGCCCTCGAAAACCTGTTCGCCTTTGAGCAGATTGAGGCCCTGAAGGCGCAGGTAGAGCAGGAGCGCACCTATCTGATTGATGAAATCAACACCGACCGGCCCGCCGACGGCCTCATCGGCACCAGCCCGGCCTTGCAGCAAGTGCGCCAGCGCATTGCGCAGGTGGCCGGCACCGATGCCACGGTGCTCATCACCGGCGAAACCGGCACCGGCAAGGAGGTAGTGGCCCGCGCCCTGCACCACGCCTCGCCCCGGCAGGGCCGGGCCTTGGTCAAAATAAACTGCGCCGCCCTGCCCGCCCAACTCATCGAAAGTGAGCTTTTTGGGCACGAAAAAGGCGCCTTTACCGGGGCCGTGGAGCGGCGCATCGGCAAGTTTGAGCTGGCCGACGGTGGCACCATTTTTCTGGACGAGGTGGGCGAATTGCCCCTCGACCTCCAGGCCAAGCTGCTGCGCGTGCTGCAAGAAAAAGAGTTTGAGCGCCTGGGCGGCAACCGCGTGCTGCAAACCGATGCCCGCGTGCTGGCCGCTACCAACCGCGTGCTCGAAGAGGAGGTGCGCGCCGGCCGCTTCCGCGCCGACCTCTACTACCGCCTCAACGTATTCCCGATTCAGCTGGCGCCCCTGCGCGAGCGCCCGCAGGACATCGCGCCGCTGGTGCAGCACTACCTCGTCAGCCTCAGCAAGCGCCTGGCGCGCCCGCCGCGCCCCATCCGGCCCGCCGACCTGGCCGCCCTGCAAGCCTACCCCTGGCCCGGCAACATCCGCGAACTGGAGCACGTGCTCGAGCAGGCCATCATCGTGAGCCAGGGCCAATGGCTGGAGTTTGGCGGCTTTATGGCGGCCCCGGTGCTGCGGGCGCTGCCCGCCGCGCCCCTCCCCGCTTCCGCACCGGCCGAGGCCCTTTTGGCCGCCCCGGTCGACGACAACGCGCCCCTCAAAACCCTGCGCGAGCAGGAGCGCGACCACATTCTCGTGGCCCTGCGCCGCACCGGCGGGCGCGTAAGCGGCGCGCAGGGCGCGGCCGCGCTGCTCGACATCAACCCCAAAACCCTGGAAGCCCGCATGAAGAAGCTCGGCATCCGGCGCACGGTAGTAGCCGACTAGCGCCTAGCCCTGCTGACCAGCTTAAAAGACAATTTTGCCTATGATTTATAGCAGCCAACTCATTGGCTTTAGCGAAGAATGAATTTCACATTACCAGTAACATACTCACCATAAGGTTGTGTTAAAACCGGTGCGCTTATATTTAGTTAAGGTTGTGCTTATTCACGGCGGGCAGCGGCAGTAGTCGCCTTGTGGGCCTGGGTTTTGGAAGGCAGCACCCTATCTACCCAGGCACGCGCCATGAAACCGACATTATTTTTTAAGCTGGCTCCGGCACTCGGAATACTTCTATTCCATACCGTTAGCTCGGCCGCGCCGGGCCCACCGGCGGGCGGCGTGGCCCGCCTCACGGGCCGCATCCGCAAGCCCACGCACGACACCATCGCGGTGTCGATTCCGGCCAACCTCTTTGACCCGCGCGAGCACCTCACCTACGCCCGCCTCAACGAGCGGGGCGAATTCAGCCTGACCGTGTCCGTGGCGGCGGCCACCAAGGCCGACCTCGTGTACGGCGACGAGGTTATCGACCTTTACCTCGACCCCGGCACCGACCTCGACCTGCGCTTTCGGGGCAATGACCTGCCCGGCACGGCCGTGTTCGCGGCCAATGGCCTGCCCCACGGCTTTTTTACCAAGCTTCGCAACGGCGCGAACCTCACCGAGGCGCAGCGCCACCGCCAGCAAATGGCCAACGCCAACAGTTACCTGGCCGAGTTCGACGAGCAGTTCGTGGCCAACGACGGCTTTCAGGTGCTGCCCGATAATATATCGCTCTACGAAAAGCCGTTCCTGTCCTTTATTAATTATCGCCTCGAAGAGGAGCTTAATTTCTTGGAAGACCGGGCCGCCAAGCAGTCCTTCACCGCCGATTTTTACAAGTACGCCAAGGCCGAAATCACCTACTCCAACCTCAACGATAAACTCACTTTTCAGGACCTGCGCGAGCAGGTGGTACCCACCGAAGGCCGCCTGGCGCTAGCGCCCACGTACTACGACTTTGTGCGCGACCTCACGCCGTTCAACGATTTCAGCGCCAGCCAAAGCGAGCACTACCGCGACTACCTGCTCAATTTTATTTACTTCGCGGCCGCGCAGCAGCAGCACCAGCGCACCGATGTCGATTTCTACCCTTTTTGCTATAGCCTAGCTTACAAGTATTTGCGCGGTACGCCGCGGCTCGTCACGCTGGGGCGCATCTTGCAGGAGGCCTTTCGGGCGGCGCCCGTGCAACAGTCGCAGGCCCTGCTGGCCCACTACCAGCAGCTCGACGGCAAGCAGCTGTACGTCCCCACCCTGGCCGCCGATTTTGGCCAGCGCCAGCAGCTGGCCATCGGCACGCTGGCCCCTGGTTTTTGCCTGCCCACCGCCACCGGCGACACGCTGGCGCTAAGCAGCTTGCGGGGCAAGCTGGTGTACTTGAATTTCTGGAAATCGACCAGCGGCCCCTGCCTCTACGACCTCACGCACCTGCAAGAGCTGCAAAAGCAGTTTGCGGGCCGCGACCTCGTTTTTGTCAGCATCGACCTCGACGACGAGGCCGGCTGGCGGCAGCTGGCGCTGGCGCCGCACAAGCGGGCCGGCGAGCAGCTGTGGGCGGCGGGCGGCTACCAGTCGGCCGCCGCCAAGGCCTACGGCGTGCAGGCCGTGCCCGCCTACGTGCTCATCGCGGAGGATGGCAACATCCTCAACCCGCGGCCCAAGCGCCCCAGCAGCCGCGCCGTGGCCGCCGAGCTAACCCAGGCGTTTGGCCGGGCCGCCCGCTACCAGGCGTTTTCACTGCCGCCACTGCCGCCCGCCCGGCCCGCCAAGCTCACCCCTGCCAGTGGCCCCACGGCCGGCCTGCGCCCCTAGCCCACGGGCCGCCGAGTACCGCCCGGCAATTCCTTACTTAGCCCAGCTCGCGCCCCGGTGGGGCGGCCCTCTCGCCAGATTGGGCCGCCCCACCGGGGCTTTGCCGTGGGCCCCTTACTCGGCTTATGCTGGGTTTATGGCGAGCGCTAGCCTGTATACATCGACTTACCTATAGAACGATTTTACCAAATAATTAAACATTTTATATATTTGTCTAGTATCCTCCTATCTCTACCTTCTCCTTTTACAGTTGCGGCAACCAGCAAGCTCCCAGGCCATCGGCCGTGGGCAAAGGCTGCCATTGCGCTGGCTGGCAAAGCTTATGAATTCAAATTCACTACGCAAGGCTCCTTTACTGCTAAGCTTGCTATACCTGCTGGGGCTGCGAGCGCTGGCCCAGCTGGCCCCGGCACCGCAGGTAGCCATCCTTACGGGCCAGGTGCGTAGCCCGACGCGGGACACGATTGCCGTGTCGGTGCGCGACAATTACTTTGACCCGCACGAGCGAATTATTTATGCCCGCCTCGACGCGGCGGGCGGGTTTCGGCTGGCCGTGCCCGTGGCGGCGGCTACCCTGGCCGACCTCGTGTACGGCGACGACGTGGCCGACCTCTACCTCACCCCCGGCGCCAGCCTCGACGTGCAGTTTAAGAGCCAGGACATGGCCCGCACCCTGCGGTTTGGGGCCAACGGCCAGCGCCCCGGCACCGCGCTCAAGGGCACGGCCCGGCACCCGCTCACGGCCGGGCAGCGCCAGCGCCAGCAGCTCGCCAATGCCAACGCCTACCTGGCTGAATTCAACCTGCAATTCGTGGCCAACGACGGCTACCAGGTGCTGCCCGACAACATTTTGCTCAGCGAGCAGGAGTTCGTTTCCTTTCTCAACTACCGGCGCCGCGAGCAGCGCCAGTTTTTGAGCGAACGGGCTGACGATGAAGAGCTGCCCGCCGACTTCTATGAGTACGCCAAGGCCGAAATCACCTACGCTGACGCCAACGACCGGCTCACGTTTCAGGACTTGCGCGAGCAGGTAATCCGCACCGCGCCCCGCCTTACGCTGACGGCTAATTACTACAATTTTCTGAACGATTCGCTGCTGCTGCGCGGGCCGGCCACCGCGCTCAGCGAGAGCTTTCAGTACTTCACTACCAATTATATCTACTTTGCGGCTACCCGGCAGCACCACCGGGCCGACCCCGGCTTCTACCCCTACTGCTACCACCTGGCCAGCCGCTACCTGCGCGGCCCAGCCCGGCTGCGGGCGCTGGGCGGCGTGCTGCAAGAGGCGTTTCGCTTTGGGCACGTGCGGCAGTCGGAGGCCCTGCTGGCCCACTACCGCACCCTCGACGGCCAGGGCCGGTTTTGGCCCGCGCTGGCGGCCGAACTGGCGCAGCAGCAGCACACGCCCGAAATCGGCACCCTGGCGCCTGAGTTTCGCCTGCCCCGCGCCACGCAGGATAGCCTGAACCTAAGTGACTTGCGGGGTAAGCTGGTTTATTTGAATTTCTGGAAATCGACCAGCGGCCCCTGCCTCTACGACCTGGTGTACCAGCAGGATTTGCTGAAGCAGCTGGCGGGGCGCGACATCGTATTTGTCAGCATCAACCTCGACGATTCGCCCGAAAAATGGCGGCAATTGCTGGCCCAGCGCGAGCTGGCCGGCACGCAGCTGTGGGCGGCGGGCGGCCTGCAGTCGGCCGCCGCCAAGGCCTACGCGGTGCAGGCCGTGCCCGCCTATGTGCTCATCGCGGAGGATGGCACCATCCTCGACCCGCGGCCCAAGCGCCCCAGCAGCCGCGCCGCCGTGGATGAGCTCAACCAGTCGTTTGGCAAGGCCGCCCGCTACCGCGCCACCCTGCCGCTGCTGGTCGAGGCTAAGCCGTAGCATCGCTCCGCGCCGGCCAAAACTACCTGGGGCCAAGGGCCATGCCCGCCCGCTGGGCGCAACCCGGCGGGGCCGAATGCAGTTGAATGGGGTAGTTTATACGCACTACCTCTATGACTTTCGGTTCCCGTCTCCTGCCCGTGGCACTGCTCACGGCCTTCACCGCCGCTGCCCAAAACGTGCCGCCGCCCGCCACGCCCTTCAAAATGACGGGCAATATCTACCTGCCCAACAAGCTGCCCGCCACCGACGCCCGCGTAGCCGCCCTAAAGGTGCCCAGCGGCTTCACCGTCAGCAAGTTTGCCGAAGGCCTCGACATGCCCCGGATGCTGGCCATGATGCCCAACGGCGACGTGTACGTGAGCAACCGCGTGAAAGGCACCATTACGCTGCTGCGCGACGCCAACCGCGACGGCAAGGCCGAAGTAATGCGCCAGGTAGCCCAAAAGCCGCATCTGCACGGCCTAGCCTTGCAGGGCAATAAACTCTACATCAGCGCCATCCGCGAGGTGTACGTGGCCGATGTGCAGCCCGATGGCAGCCTCGGCGAGCTAAAGGAGCTGTACCACGACCTGCCCGACGCCGGCCAGCACGCCAACCGCGTGCTGCGCTTCGGGCCCGATGGCAAGCTCTACCTTTCGGTGGGCAGCACCTGCAACGCCTGCGACGAAGACAACCCCGAAAACGCTACCATCCTGCAACTTAATACCGATGGCTCGGGCCGCCAAATAGTGGCCCACGGCCTGCGCAACACCATCGGCTTCGACTGGCACCCGGCCACCAAGCAGCTTTTTGGCATGGACCATGGCATCGACTGGCTCGGCGACGAAGACCAGCAGGAAGAGCTGAACCAGATAAAGCCCGGCGCGGGCTACGGCTGGCCGTCCATCATTGCCGATGGCAAGCACTACCCCGCCAACAAGCCCAAGAGTGGCGAAAGCTACGAAGCCTTCGACGCCAAAAACCAGCGCCCGCTCCTTTTATATAAGGCCCACTCGGCCCCGCTGGGTCTGGTTTTCAACCGCGGCAGCCAGTTTCCCAAAGAATACCAGAACGATGCCTTCGTGACTATGCACGGCTCTTGGAACCGCGCCCAGCCCAGCGGCTACAAGCTGGTGCGCGTGCACTTCAACGCCCAGGGCCAGCCCGAGCGGTTCGAGGACTTCCTCACCGGCTTTCTGGTTGATAATGACAAGTCGGAATTTGGCCGCCCCTGCGGGCTGATTCAGGCGCCGGATGGCTCGCTGCTGATGGGCGACGATGATAACGGCGTGATTTATCGGGTGGCGTACACTGGTAAAAAGAGCTAGCTCTCAATTATATAGCCATCCTAAAACCTGTCCTTGCGAGCGCAGCGAAGCAATCGCACCCGAGCGGCCAGTTCGAGTGTGATTACTTCGTTGCGCTCGCAAGGACAGGTTTATAGCCGCAACTTTTTTGCTAATTTTTGCCTTATTCTTGCGAAATATTTTAGCAAAATGGCCAAAGCAAGAACCGTTTATTTCTGCCAGAGCTGCGGCGCGCAGTCGGCCAAGTGGATAGGGCGCTGCCCCTCGTGCGGCGAGTGGAACACCTACGTGGAGGAAGTAATCCAGAAGGAAACCGCTGCCACCACCACTGGGCAGTGGAAGCCCGCCAGCACCGTGCCCGGCGGCAACACCCAAAAAGCTGCCAAATCGCGCCCCCTGGCCGACATTCGGCACGAGGAAGAACCCCGCATCATCACCCCCGACGGCGAGCTGAACCGCGTGCTGGGCGGCGGCCTGGTGCCGGGCTCCATCGTGCTCATCGGCGGCGAGCCGGGCATCGGCAAGAGCACGCTGATGCTCCAGATTACGCTGATGATGAAGAACCTGCGGGTACTGTACGTGAGCGGCGAGGAAAGCGAAGCCCAGATAAAAATGCGCGCCGAGCGCCTGGCCGACGGCCAGCACCCCGGCTGCTACATCCTGACGGAGACGAACACCCAGAATATTTTCCGGCAGATTGACCAGGTCGAGCCCAACCTGCTCGTCATCGACTCCATCCAGACCATGCACTCGACGCTGGTGGAGAGCGGCGCGGGCTCGGTGAGCCAGGTGCGCGAGTGCACCGCCGAGTTTCTGAAGTTTGCGAAGGAAACCAGCACGCCGGTGCTGCTCATCGGCCACATTACGAAGGATGGCAGCATCGCCGGCCCCAAGATTTTGGAGCACATGGTGGACACGGTGCTCCAGTTTGAAGGCGACCGGCACCTGAGCTACCGCATTCTGCGCACCATCAAAAACCGCTTTGGCTCGGCCTCCGAGCTGGGCATTTATGAGATGCAGGGCACCGGCCTGCGCCAGGTGAGCAATCCATCGGAAATCCTGCTGTCGCAGCGTGCTGAAAGCCTGAGCGGCATGGCCATCGGGGCCACGCTGGAGGGCAACCGCCCGCTGCTGGTGGAGGTGCAGGCCCTCGTGACGCCCGCCACCTACGGCACCCCGCAGCGCAGCAGCACGGGCTTCGACGCCAAGCGCTTGCAAATGCTGCTGGCCGTGCTGGAGAAGCGCGCCGGCCTGCGCCTGGG
>JAKONR010000401.1 GCA_022701825.1 Hymenobacteraceae bacterium
GTAAACCCGCCCCGCGAGAAAATGAATACCTCGCGCTACAGCATCCCGTTCTTCATGCACCCGCGCTCGGAAATGAGCCTGGCGGCCCTGCCGCACCTCGTCACGGCCGACAACCCCAAGAAGGAAGCCGATATCACGGCCGGCGAGTTCTTGAACGAGCGGTTGATTGAGCTGGGCTTGAAGAAGAAGTAAACTAAGTTGATTTGTTGAAAAGCGGCTGGTCTGAAAAGGCCAGCCGCTTTTCGTTGCGCGGACTTTGTAGTCCGCGTGCGTTAGCAGTAACTATTCGGTTAATTCATACGCGGACTACAAAGTCCGCGCAACACTCCTTTGCAAATGACCACCCGCCCCGAAC
Organism: Hymenobacteraceae bacterium; assembly: GCA_022701825.1. Taxonomy (GTDB): domain Bacteria; phylum Bacteroidota; class Bacteroidia; order Cytophagales; family Hymenobacteraceae; genus Hymenobacter. The sequence continues at coordinate 356 of JAKONR010000401.1, forward strand.
ACGACTTCCTCGGCGAACGCCAGATACCGTCCACCGCTTATTACGGCATCCAAACCCTGCGGGCGATGGAAAACTTCGCCATTACGGGCATTCCCATCAAGTCGGAGCCCCTATTCGTGCAGGCGCTGGCCTACGTGAAAAAGGGCGCGGCGCTAGCAAACAAAGAGCTGGGCGTGCTGCCCGCCGCCATCGCCGATGCCATCGTGGCGGCCTGCGACCGGGTGGCGAGCGGCGAGTTCGACGGCCAGTTTCTGACCGACATGATACAGGGCGGCGCGGGCACCTCGGTGAATATGAACGCCAACGAGGTAATCGCCAACGTGGCCCTCGAAATCATGGGCCACGCCAAGGGCGACTACGACCACTGCCACCCCAACAACCACGTCAACTGCTCGCAGTCAACGAACGACGCCTACCCTACGGCCTTCCGCATCGCGCTCAATAACAAGCTGGTGGGCTACCGCCAGGCCCTGGGCGCCCTCGCCGATGCCTTTGCCCAAAAAGGCGAGGAGTTTAAGAACGTGCTCAAAATGGGCCGCACCCAGCTGCAAGACGCCGTGCCCATGAGCATGGGCGACGAGTTTCGCGCCTTCGCCACCAACCTGCGCGAAGAGTTGCTACGCATTGATGATTCGCGCCGGCTCATCTCCGAAATCAACATGGGCGCCACCGCCATCGGCACCGGCGTGAATACGCCGCCCGGCTACGCGGGCCTCGTAACCCAGCACCTGCGCCAGGTAACGGGCCTCGACCTGCTGCTGGCCGGCGACCTCATCGAGGCTACCTACGACACGGGGGCGTACGTGCAGCTCTCGGGCGTGCTCAAGCGCACCGCCGTGAAGCTCAGCAAAATCTGCAACGACCTGCGCCTGCTGAGCAGCGGCCCGCGCACCGGCCTCAACGAAATAAACCTGCCCGCTTTGCAGCCCGGCAGCAGCATCATGCCCGGCAAGGTGAATCCCGTCATCCCGGAGGTAGTCAACCAAACGGCCTTTTACGTGGCCGGGGCCGACCTCACCGTGACGATGGCCGCCGAGGCCGGCCAGCTGCAACTCAACGTCATGGAGCCGGTTATCTCGTTTGCGCTCTTCACCAGCATCAGCTACCTCACCAACGCCTGCCACACCCTGCGCGACAAGTGCGTGCTCGGCATCACGGCTAACGCTGCCCACGCCGCCAACATGGTTTACAATAGCATCGGCATTGTGACCCAGCTCAACCCCGTGCTGGGCTACGAGGCCTCGGCCAGCATAGCAAAGGAGGCGCTGGCCACCGGCAAGTCGGTGCACGACATCGCCGTGACCGAGCGCGGGCTGTTGACCCAGGCGAAATGGGACGAGATTTTCACGTTTGAGAATCTGATTCGGCCGGTATTTATTCAGTAAGTAGTCGGTGTAGGGTAAGCTTTGGCTCGCCTGCGCGTAGCGCAACAGACGACTATTGCGCTACGCGCAGGCAAGCTAAAGCTTACCCTACACCGAAATTATCCTATCTTCGGCGCAGGTAATGCTCCCCGATTCGTGCCCACCGATTCTCCCATTCGTGCTACTCCTGCCGTGCCCCTGGCGCCGCTGCGGCGGGCGGGCCGCCGGATGCGCCGCACCCGCAATTTCATCTTTCTCAAGGACGTAGCCGGGCTGGCCTGCACCGCCTTCGGCGGCCCGCAGGCCCACATCGCCATGATGCTGCGCCTGCTGGTGGCCAAGCGCCGCTACCTCACCGCCGCCGAGCTGCTGGAGCTGCAAGCCCTGTGCGCCCTGCTGCCGGGGCCGACCTCGACCCAGACCATAACGGCCATCGGGCTGCGGCTGGGCGGACCCAATCTGGCGTATTTAACCTTGATAATCTGGTGCTTGCCGGCGGTGGTGATTATGACCGTGGCGGGGCTGCTGCTGAGCCACGTCGATGGCGGGCGCACGGCGCAGGTGGTGCAGTTTGTGCAGCCCGTGGCGGTGGGGTTTGTAGCGTTTTCGGCCTACCGCATCGCCGAAAAAGTCATTCACACCAAAACCTCGGTGGCGCTGATGGTGGCCGCCGCGATGGTAGCCTACTTCTTCCAATTGCCGTGGGTGCTGCCAGTGCTGCTGCTGGCCGGCGGCAGCGTCACCACGCTGCGCTACCGCAAGCACGCCATCGTGCAAGACAAGAAACCGTTGCAAGTGGAGTGGGCCAATTTTGGCCTGTGGCTGGGCATTTTCCTCGGGGCGGCGCTGCTGGGGCACTACACCGAGTGGCTGCCGGTGCGGCTGTTCGAGAATTTTTACCGCAACGGCTCACTGGTCTTCGGCGGCGGGCAGGTGCTGGCCCCCCTGCTTTTCGCTGAGTTCGTGGAGTTTAAGCACTACCTCACGAGTGCCGAATTCTTGTCGGGCCTGGGCATGGTACAGGCGCTGCCGGGGCCCAATTTTGCCTTTGCCTCCTACATCGGGGCGCTGGCCATGCGGCCTACCGGCCTGGGCGTCAGCGGGCAGCTGGTAGGCGCGCTGGTGGGCGCGGTCGGCATCTTTTTGCCGGGTATCTTCTTGATATTCTTTGCCATCCGCTTCTGGGATGGTCTGCGGCAGTACCGCGTAGTAAAAGCCTCGCTGGAAGGCGTAAACGCCGTGAGCGCCGGCCTCGTGTGCGCCGCCGCGCTGCTGCTCTACCACCCGCTGCCCGACCGCCTGCTGGCCCTGCCCGGCTGCCCGCCCGGCTGGCCGCTGCCCCTCAACCCGCTGCTGGTGGGCATCACGTTTCTACTGCTGCTCTGGGAGCGCGTGCCGAGCGTATTTATCATCGGCGCGGCGCTGGCGGCGGGGTGGCTGGTGGGGTAGTGAAAACGCCTGTCATTGCGAGCGCAGCGAAGCAATCGCACCCGCACGGAACCTGCACGGCTCGTCCTGATGCGATTGCTTCGCTACGCTCGCAATGACAATTGCTTTTTACCCCTTCTTCGCCGTCGCCGAGGCGAAGCGGCGGTCGGCTTCGGGCCAGTTCACCACGTTCCAGAAGGCGGCTACGTAGTCGGGGCGCTTGTTTTGATATTTCAAATAGTAGGCGTGCTCCCACACGTCGAGGCCCAGCACGGGCGTGCCGCGCTGTATGCCGGGCAGGTCCATGAGGGGGTTGTCCTGGTTGGGGGTGCTCGAAATGAAGAGCTTACCAGCCTTGTCCACGCTCAGCCAGGCCCAGCCCGAGCCAAAGCGCGAGGTAGCGGCTTTGGTGAATTCTTCTTTGAACTTGTCGAACGAGCCGAAGTCCTTGGTGATAGCCGTGGCCAGCGCGCCGGTGGGCTGCCCGCCGCCTTTTTGGGCCAGCAGCGTCCAGAACATTGAGTGGTTGTAGTGGCCGCCCGCGTTGTTGCGGATGGCATCGGGCTGCTTGCTGGCGGTGGCCAAAAGGTCGGCCAGGGGCAGCTTTTCCTCGGGCTTGCCAGCTACGGCCTCGTTGAGCTTCGAGACGTAGGTTTTGTGGTGCGCGTCGTGGTGAATTTCCATCGTGCGCGCGTCGATGTGCGGCTCCAGCGCCGCAAAGGCGTAGGGCAGCGGCGGCAACGTAAACGGCCCATCAGCCATCGGCATGGCGCGGGCATCGCGCAAAAAGCGCTCTTCCTGGGCGCGGGCCAGCACGGCGGGGCTAACTAAGGCGCTGAGCGCGAACGCGGCGGCGTTCTTGATAAAATCGCGTTTTAGCATGGGATAGGGTGTGGAGTAGCGCGGCCTTTTAGTCCGCGAGGGCAAGGTAAGGCCAGCGGCCCGTTGCACGCGCGGACCAAAAGGCCGCGCTACAGCTTAGCGGTTCGTGATTTCCACGTAGGCCCGGCCCGCTACGGGCTGGCCGTGGTGGGTGCCGCTTACCTTGCACATGCCCTCCCAGTAGTACATGGTGAAGGCATGGAAAAAGCGCAGCGCCAGCTCCTGCTGCGGCACCAGGGGCTCCACCACCAAGTCGTAGCCCTGGGCGGGCACCTGCACGCGCCAGGTGGCGGGGTACTTTTTCTTGGATTTTGGGCTCGTCCAGTAGGTGAGGGGCGTCAGTGTAAAGTCCTGGCCCGCGAGGTGCGCGCCCTCGCCCGCGGGCGAGAAGTAGGAGCCATTGCGCAGCTGCTGACCGGTGGCGGTGTTATTGAGCGCATTGAGCATCAGCTCGGTAGTCTGGGGTACTTCGCCCTGCGCCGGCTCGTCGAGCCGGATGCTGAACCAGTCCCAGCCCAGGTCTTTGCGCACAATGCTGATGGCGTTCCACTGCCGGTCGTACCAGAGGTCGCCGCTCACCTGGTGCGTCTGGCCGGCCACCGTGAGCGTGCCGGTAGTGGCCAGGCGCGGGTACGAGTAGTAGCCCGCCACGATGCCCTGGCCATAGTTTTCGTAGCCGGTGCCGCCGTGCAGCAGCGCCGGCTTGGTGGGCGTGGTGCGCAGGCTAAGGGCGTAGCCCGCGTTGTTTTTGCCCGTGAGGGCGGCCTCTAATTGGTACGCGCCCTCCTGCCCATCAAATTTCCAGACCTGCCCGGCCTTGCGCTCGCGCAGGCGCAAGGGCAGCGAGTCGGTGAGCAGGCGCGGCAGCTTGCCGAGCTGGTAGTCGTAGTTGAAGCGCTGGCCTTTGGGGTCGGTGATGGCCACGTTCACCATCTGGTAGTCGTCCTTGCCATCCTTCAGGTTGAAGTGAAAAAAGACGTACTCGATGCCAAATTCTTCGCCGCTGGCCTGGTCGCGCAGGTGGCCGGTGAGGTACCACCACTCCAGCGAGTTTTGGGGGTGCACGGCCTCTTCGCGGGGTAGCTCGGCGCGGGTAGCGGCCGGGTCGAAGCGGGTAGTCGGAAACGGCTTAAACGTGGAGCAGGCAGTCAAAAACAGCGTCAGCAGCAGGACAATGGGTAGGCGCATCATACCCCGCTACAAGGGTTTTTAGGGCCAAAAAGTTTGGGCTAGGGCTGCGTTTTGCCTGCGCTAGGCGGCGCTACGGGCAGTGGCGGAATGGCAATCTTTCCCAAGACAAAGACTTGGTGCGGCTGCGATAGCAGCCGGATGGTGAGGAGCGCGGGCACAACGTTTTCTGGAAAGCTGACGGTAACGAGGCGGCTTGCAAAATCAAAAGCCGAAACCTCCAATAAAAACTCGCCTTTTTGGGCCAGCGACCAATCGGGGTTAAAGGAAAAGGAAAACCCCCCCTTCGCGTTGCTCACGGCCCCGTACTTCGTGCCTTTTATAAAAATATATGCGTTAGCGATGGGCACCTTGAGCGAGTCGTCCAGCACCACGCCCCAAACAACAATGCGCTCTTTAGTGGCAGCCGCCCCAAAAAACGAACGCGGCGCGGGCGGCAGCTGCGGCGGCAGTGCCCCCGCCGACTGCCACCCCAAAAAGGCGGCCACCGCCAGCAGCCATCGGCGCGGCCCGCGTGGCCGCTTATAGTGCTGCGGCACCAGCGGCACCTGCATGGCGGCGCACACCCGCTGCCCCCGGCGCTCGGCCAGGTAGGCCAGTATTTCGACTTCGCTCAGGCGCGTGAAGTCGATAACTTCCGTGGCGCAGCGGGCGCAGTGCCAGCCGGCTGCGGTGGGCACGAGCGCCTGCGCGCGCACCGGGCAGGGCTTGGGAATGGTGACGCGGGAAGGCATAGTTGAAAGATAATGGGCTGATTATTAATGCGGCCGAATGCTGTGCGCCCGCGCCGGGTACACGGGCGGCGGCACGGGCGGGGCCATCAGCCGGAAGCCGCGCAGGTTGGGCCGGCCGCGGCCGGGGGCCGAGGCCAAGCGCAGCACCAGCGGGTGCGCGGGGTCGTAGGTGCGCCAGTCGAGCCGCTGGCGCAGGGGCCGGAAGGTGTAGCCCACCGGCGCCACGAAAATGCGCAGCTCGCCGCCGCGCACCGGCTTCCACTCGGCCGGAAAGCTGAATTTGAAATAGCCCTGCGCGTCGGTCACGGCCCCGTACTTAGTTTCGTTGAGGTAGAGCCACAGGTCGGGTATCGGCACGTTGAGCGAGTCGTCGAGCGCCGTGCCGCTGATGGTAATAACTTCCGGACGCGGCCCCGGCGCCGGCGCGGCCTGCCCGGCTGCCCGGTGCGCGCCAACGCCCCAGGCCGCCAGCACCAGCAGCCCCAGGTAGTGGCGGCCGGCGCTACGGGCGGGCATAATGGTGGCCCGGTTTGGGGCGCAGGGTGCGGCGGTATAGGTAGTTGATTTGCGCATAAAGCGTGGCTTTAAAGTATCTAGTGGCCAAGGATTAGTGCCCGAAAGCAGAAGCCAGCTTGTTTCTGGTCCAGTAGTAGAGGCGGCGCGGGTGCCAGGGCCAGGGGCGTTGGGCAGGCATAATCACGACATCGCCCGATAGTACCTGCTCGCCAGGCTTTAGCAAAATGGTGAGCGGCGCGTTGTCGGTAAAGGCGACAGTATGCTCAACTGTATCGTAGCCAATAAAAACAATTACCAGCTGCGCCGTCGGTGCCTCGTCGGGGACGGCCAGCGTGAAGGAGCCGTCGGCATCGGTGGCGACGCCCAAGCTAGTGTTCTTCAGGAGTACCGTTGCGCCCGGCAGCGGCAGCTGGTTGCTGGCGTCATACACCTTGCCCCGGAGCGTGCGCGAGCCGTGGGGCTGCAACGTGGCGGTTGGCCCGGCGGCCGGGCTGGCCGATGGTGCGAGAGGCGCTTTAGTTACCGCCGTTGCTACGGGTAGGGGGCCGGCCGTACCCCGCAGGGCCGTTTGGGCCATTGCCCTAGGCGCTAGTAGCTGCCCCAGGCTGCCGGCCGTGAGCAGTGCTCCCAGCCAGGTGCGCCAGCGACTAAGCGCAGCCGCGGGCTGCAAGGGCCGCCCTAGTTGCGTGGCTTGAAAGCGCCCGCAAGTGCGCCCCGCGCCGGCCTGCCGGAAATAAGCCAGAATCTCGGCATCAGTTTTTGAGGTAAAATCCACGACCGTTTTAGCGCACGCGGCGCAATGCCGGCCGCCGCTGGCGGGCGTCATTGCGGCCCAGCTTGTGGGGCAGGGCTGCGGGAGGTGGAGCGTGGTACTGGGCATACTCAACAAAAATCAAAAGGAAAGACTACCGCGAGAGCGCCTTGCGGCGAAAAGGCTGTGTGAGACGCTGGTACCACGAGCGGCGCGGCAGTTGCACCGGCGCCGCCAGTGTATCGGGCTTGGCTGTGGGGGCTTGAGGATAAACTTCCATCAATTCGCTAACCGATACGCCGCTCGATATATAGTCATTCAAATCCGGCGCTGATGGGTTGGGCGTTAGGCTGATGCGCAGGGTGCGCGCCGGGCGGGCGGCCAGCGGCACGCGCACCGTGCGCCCGTTGTAGTCTGCTTGCTGCACTACCAGTCTTTGCGGCCGGTGCGGCCCGCGCTGCGCCGGCAGCCACAGCCGGAAGTAGCCGTTGGCATCGGTGGTAGCGGTGCGATGCCCGCCTTGCAGCCGCACTTGCGCCTGGGCCACGGGCTGCTGCGAATACTCGTCGCGCACCACGCCGCTCACCAATCGCCGCGCTACCTGGCGCGTGGGCCGGGCCGTAGCGGGCTTGCGCTGCGGGTGCTGGGCGCTGGCCGGCCGCGGGGCCGGGGGCGCGGCGGCTTCGGCGCGCAGCACCCACAAAGCCAGGGCCGCCGCCACCCAGCCGCGCCAGTGCTGCGCCGGGCGGGGAGGGGCCGCGGGTAGCAGCGGCCGGGCCAGCTGGCTGGTGCGAAAACGCCCGCACGGCGCAGCTGCCCCCGCTTGTTTGAAATAAGCCAGGATTTCGGCATCGGTTTTCAACGTGAAATCGACCACCGTTTTTTGGCAGGCGGCGCAGTGCCGGCCGCCGCTGGCGGGCGTCATGGCGGCCCAGCTTTCGGCGCAGGGCTCGGGGATGCGGATGATAGTAGCGCGCTGGGGCATAGCTCAGAAAGAAATAGCTGCTTTCCTCCCTGATGCCAGCTCGCGCCCGATTGCACACGGCCCCGCCGTAACTTGGCCGCCGGCTAGTTTGCCCTTTCATTATCCTTTTGGCCAAATGCCCCCCCGCAACACCTCGCTCTTCCGCCGCAAAACCATCGAGTCTATTCTTGCCAACCCGCCCGCCGATGCCGAAGGCCACGGCGGCGGCAGCGGCGGCCTGGCCCGCCACCTCACCGTGCGCGACCTCACGGGGCTGGGCATCGCGGCCATTATCGGGGCGGGGATATTCTCGACTATCGGCCAGGCCAGCCTCAATGGCGGGCCGGCCGTGTCGCTGCTGTTCGTGTTTACGGCCGTGGCGTGCGCGTTTTCGGCGTTGTGCTACGCGCAGTTTGCGGCTACTATTCCAGTCAGCGGCTCGGCCTATACCTACGCCTACACCTCGTTTGGCGAGCTCGCGGCCTGGATTATTGGCTGGGCGCTCATTATGGAATACGCGGTGGGCAACATCGTAGTGGCCATTTCGTGGAGCGACTACTTCACCGGTTTGCTCGATGGCATCGGGCTGCATATTCCGGCCTGGCTCACGATGGGCACCCAAAGCGCCCACAGCGGCTACGAGGCCGTGATGGCCCTCATGCAGAGCGGCAAGCCCCTGAGCGCCGCCACGCCCGCGCAGCTCGACGCCTACTACGCCTGGACCAAAGCCCCCGAGCTGGCCGACGGCTTGCGGCTGGTCGTGGATTTGCCGGCCTTCCTTATCACCGTAGCCATCACGGCGCTGGTGTACGTGGGCATCAAGGAAAGCAAAAACGCTTCTAACTTTCTGGTAGCCTTGAAGCTGGCCGTGGTGGCGATTGTGATTGTGGTCGGCATTTTCTACGTGGAGCCCGCAAACTGGCACCCCTTCGCGCCCAACGGCGTGGGCGGCGTGCTCAAGAGTGTGTCGGCCGTGTTTTTCGCCTACATTGGCTTCGACGCCATCTCGACCACCGCCGAGGAGTGCAAAAACCCGCAGCGCGACCTGCCCAAGGCCATGATGTGGGCGCTCATCATCTGTACCATTTTATATGTGCTTATTACGCTGGTGCTCACGGGTATGGTGAGCTATAAAGAGCTGGGCGTGGGCGACCCGTTGTCCTTCGTGTTTGCGCGGGTGGGCCTGACGTGGTTTTCCAAGCTGGTGGCCGTAAGCGCCGTATTTGCAATGGCCTCGGTGCTACTGGTGTTCCAGCTAGGGCAGCCGCGCATCTGGCTCACCATGAGCCGCGACGGGCTGCTGCCGGGATTGTTTTCAAAGGTGCACCCCAAGTTTCATACGCCTTCGTTCAGCACCATCATCACGGGCATTTTCGTGGGCGTGCCGGCCTTGTTCGTGAACATGGACATGGTAGTGGACCTCACTAGCATCGGCACGCTGTTCGCCTTTGCGCTGGTGTGCGGCGGCATCCTGGTCATCGACCCCAAGGGCACGTCCAACGCCCGCTTCACGGTGCCCTACCTCAATGGCCGCTGGCTGGTGCTGCTGCTGCTGGCCCTCGGCGCGGGCGCGCTCTACCAATACAACGGCCCCGCCAACCATGAGTTCTGGCTCGACATCAGCGGGCAGCACGGCTGGCTCATCGAAGATGCCGAAGGCAAAATCACGGGTGGCTTCGCCCACCAGATTCCCTACTTCACGTTTTTGCTGGCTACCGTGGCGCTGGCCGTGGTCACGTTTCAGAAGCAGCTCTCGCTGCTGCCGGTGCTGGGCCTCATCATCAACCTCTACCTGATGACGCAGCTCGGCATCCGCAACTGGGCCATGTTCTTTGCCTGGTTGGTGCTGGGGCTGGGCATCTATTTTGGGTATGGCTACAAGCACTCGCGGCTGAATAAGGGGCTGCCCCTGGCGCGGTAAGTGAAGACGCTGCTTGCTACACTTTGCCTAGCCGCCCTGCCGCTGCTATTCGGCCTCTGGGTCAATGCCACTGCCCCGCACCCGCCCACCCGCGCCTACGTGCCCACCCGCTGCACCCGCTCCTGCGCGCTGCACGGCTGCCGCCACGCCACGCGGGCCAACAGCCCGGCCTACTTCCGGCTGCGGCCGCTGTACGCGGCCACCGTGCGCGGGCTGTCGGCGGGCGGCCGGGGGCTGTACGCGGCGGTTAATATTGGCTTCTACTTGGTGCTAATGCCCACGCTACTGCTCGGGCTCACCTACGGCGCGCTGCGCAATGCACGCCTCATCCGTCAGCTCAAGAAGCAGCCATGAGTACGCTCTTTCATCTGCTGGCCCGCTTCATTCACCTAGCCTTCTGGTACTGCTGCGACTTTATGGTGAACCTCGCCAACCTTACCCACAGTAGCTATTATGAAGCCAATACCTGGGTGCTGCTGGTGCTGCTGCCGGGGCTGCTGGCGCTGCTCATTGGGGTGCGGGTAGCGCAGTGGTTTCGGCTGCGGCGCTTGCGGCGGCGGTAGCTGTGCCTCTGGGGTTGCTGGCCGGGGTGGGTAAGATGAGCGCTAGCTTCACAACAACCTAAAAGAGCGGCCCCGGCAGAATTTTCCTGCCGGGGCCGCTCTTTTAGCTGGCGCGGTTAGCGCGGGCTAGTTTTTCACTACGCGCAGGGTCTGGAAGCCCTGGGGCGTTTCGAGGCGGAGCAGGTACACGCCGGTAGGCAATGCACTTAGGTCGAACGGCAGGGCCTGGGTGCCCGCCGCCAGCGTTTGCGCTACGTGCAGCACCTCGGTGCCTACCACGCTCAGCACGGTGCCGCGCACGGTGCCGGCGGTGGGCAGGCTCAGCGTGAGCACGAGCGGGCCGGCCGTGGGGTTGGGGGCGGCGAGCAGCGGCGCGGCCAGGCCGCTCACCGTGGCTACCGGCGAGTAGGCGGCGGTGCCGTCTGCATCTACTTGGCGCAGGCGGTAGTAGGCCAGGGTGCGGGCGGGCGCGGTATCGACCCAGCGGTAGGTGTGCGTGCTGCTGCTGTTGCCGGCCCCGGCCACGGTGGCCAGCGGGCTGAAAGCTACCCCATCAAGGCTGCGCTCAAGTACGAAGTGGTCGTTGCGGTTTTCCGAAGCCGTCGCCCAGGTGCAGGCCACGGTTTCGCCCTGGCGGCTTGCGCCGAAAGCTACCAGCTCGACGGGCAGGGGGGCGGGGGCCGTGTTGAGGGTGAAGGGCGAGAAGCCAGTGATGCCCGTGCGGGTGAACTTATATACGCGGCTGGCGGCGTTTACGGCCGCGCCCTTGCCCTTTTGCTGCACGTCGTTGTCCCAGCTGCCGCCGTGGAAGTGGCCCACCAGCACCTGCGCCGGGTCCATGCTCGTGGGCAGCTCGCTTTGCAGCGTCATGGTCACGTTGGAGCGGCCCAGGTCGTTTTCGCTCACGTACCAGGTGTGGGTGGTCGTGGTGGTGCTGTTCAGCGGCTTGCCATTGCCGGCGCTGTCTTTGCCCTTGCCCTTGCCATCAGCGTTGCCGGCGCCCACGGGCAGCGCCTGGTAGCTCGTGTACACGCTATCGCTCACGCTCACGCCAAATACGTCTTCGGTGGCCGTGCTAAGCTGCGAAAGCCAGGCGGGGTTGTAGCTGCCCTGGCCCACCGGAAACAGCACCGCTACGTTGGTAGCCGGCACGGTCTGGCGCAGCGCGCCGCCGGTGTTGGTTTGCACGTAGGCCGTGCCGTCGCTGGTGGCCGCGCCGCCTTTCAGGATGGTGAGGTCGTACACGCTGAGCTGGAGCTGGCTGTTGCTGGTCAGGCTGAGCGTGTTGCTCACCGTCACGTTGCGGGCTAGCACGGCCTTCGTGCCGCTCAGGGTCAGGTTGCCAAAGTTGGCGCAGTTCAGCACCACGTCGGGGCGCGGGGTGTTGAAGTACACGGTGCTGCTCGGGCTCAGGCTGCCCAGGGTGGGCAGCAGACCGGTAGCACCCTTAATTTCGAGCGTAGCGCCGGCCGCCACGCTAATCGTGGTAGGCAGCAGGTCCTTCGGGGTCGTCGTCAGGGCCACCGATACGGGGTTCTGGCCGTCGCCAATCACCAGCTTCGAGTTGAGGCCGCCAATGAGGTTGCCCGGCAGGGCCGCCTGCCCCGTGGCCGTGGTGAGGTAAAATACCTGGTTGTCTAGCTTAAACGAGGTTGGCTTCGTTTGGTCGGGCCGCGACGCCCAGTTGGTAAGGTCGCTCAGGCTGCCGGTGCCGTCGTAGTAAAAAATGTTGGCCTGCGTGCCGCCCGCTAGGGTCGTCACGGTCCCGGCCTCGGGGGTCACGGTCACGTCGTCTACCGCCAGGCCATTACCGTTGGTGTCCTTGTTGAGCACGTATTTCCAGCGCAGTACTATCTCCTGGCCTACTGCCAGGTTGAGGCCGCGCAGGGTGGCCGTCAGCACGCGGCGGTTGGCCGGTGCGTTGCCGTTTTTGCTCGCAATGGTGGTAGCCGTAGAGGGGGCCGCCACCCCCAGGGCGGGCTCCGAGGTCCAGGTGCCCGCTTCCATCGCCCCCGTAAAAGCGCTGCTCAGCACCTGGTAGTCGAAGCCCACCTGCGCCTTGTCTACCTTGCCCGAGTTGTACCACTGCTCCATGGCATAGCTCACCTCCAGGTTGGCAATGGGCCGGCCCGTCTGGTTCTTAAAGCGCATGGCCACGTAGCCCGTCCCCGTGAGCGGGTAGCCGTTGGCAATAAAAGTGGTTGCGATGCCGCCTAACGCCCGGTCGGTGCTGCCAATCGTACCAAAGCTGTAGTAGTTCGCATCCGTGCTCTGGCCCCCGTCGTTGCCGTAGTACGGCACCGGCGCCGTGCCCCCCGGATACGCCCCGAGCCCCGTCAGCATGGCCTGGGCATACACCCCCGGCAAGGTCGAGTTATTAACGAAGCTGGCCTGGGCCGTCGAGGTCGGCAGCGTATTAAAGTTTTGGGTGTAGGGCGCGAACCCCGTGAGCGAAACCTGGGCCAGTGTGGGGGCGGCACCGAGCAGCGTGGCGGCGGCACCAAGTAGAAGAGTAGAAAACTTTCTCATGTAGCTAAAATTGTACTTTTCTTTGCGAAAGGGTGTGTTTAATAAAGAGCGGGCTATTTTGGGGCCGCAAAGGTAGTAGGCCGGCTCATTCTTAGTATATCCGTATAAACACTTAAAATTCAATAAGCTACGTGTTACTATTTAAATGTTTTTTATGATTTGCTTTATAACTCGTCATTAAAATTTTTTAAAATTATGAAAATCAAAATGTTATAAATAATATAACTAAAGCAAGCGCAGCGGTACTATTTGAATAATAGTTCAGATTAGTGTTGTTTTTAGAGTTTTGGGTCCAACGTTTTTTTTGGCTTAATCCTATTCAGGAAAATAAAAAAAAAGCTGCTCTTCTTGGCCTCCTTTGCTTAGTCTAACTGTTTTTGTAATTAGTACTATAGCAAGAGAAGTTGGATAGTAAAGCTATTTAGCTGGACTATTCCCCGGCTATGGGTACGGGCTGGAATGCTCCCTGCCCACACGGCCGAGTTTTGCGGGCTGCCAGATTACCGGCCGTGGCCCGTGCCCCACCGGCCCGCCAGATGCCCCCGCCACCTTGCAGAGACCTCACCCCCGGCAAGACAAAAGCCCACCAATGCGCGCGCCCGCCCTAGCTGCGTGAGAAGCGCTGACCGGCAGTATTTTGGCCGGTCTATTTCTCACTGCTACTGCCTGTCCCGCATGGCTCCCGGCGAAACTGCCCTCATCACCTTCCGGCTGCACGGCACCATCCCGGCCGCTACCGCCCGCGAGCTAAAAGCCGGCCTCGCCGCCGCGCCCGCGGCTGGCCTCGACCACCGCCGCGCCCAAAAAAGCTTCTTTGCCCGGTTCGATGCCGTGCTCGACCGCGCGTCCATCGGGCAGCGGTATTTTGACAGCGAGAAGCTGGCCGCCGTGCTGGCCGGCGAAATCATGATGCTCGAAGAAACCGGCTTCGTGGTCCACGGCTTCGCCATCTTGCCCAACCACGCGCACCTCGTGCTGCACCTGCCCGCCAGCAGCCGCTTGTCATTCGCACCCGCCATCGACCTGCTGCACCAGCGCACCGAGCAGCTGTGCCGCCGCTTGGTGCGCCCCAAGCTGCCGCCCGAGGCGCCGTTCTGGCAAGTCGGCTGGCATTATTATTCCGTTGCCGATGAGGCCGAACTAGCGCGCATCCTGGCCTACCTGGGCGGGCAAATGCGCCAGCCGTGGCCCTTTCAGCTGTAGCGTAAGCTTCAGCTTGCGAGCGAGCGCAGCGAGCATCGGCGTAAGCGAACGTTGGCGAGCGCAGCTGCTCGCGCTACGCTCACTCGCAAGCTAAAGCTTACGCTACTTCGCCCGGTGGATGACCGCCACGCCAGCCAGAATGACGGCCATGCCCAGCGCGTGCCACAAGTTGAAAGCCTCGCCATCGAGCGCGCCCCAGCCCAGCGCCACTATCGGGATGAGGTAGGTGCTCGACGCCGCAAACAGCGCCGTGGAGCGTTGAATGAGCATATTGAACAGCACCGTGGCCACGGCCGTGCTCAAGGTAGCCAGCAGCGCGATGTAGCCGAAGGCCGGCCACGCGCCCGGCACCGTAGCCAGCTTGTGCACGAAGCCCGTGCCCAGCAGCAAGTAAGCCAGCGCCGGCCCGCCGATGATGAGCAGTAGCAGCGACGTAACGGCCACCGGCGTGAGCGCGTGCAGCCGGTGCTTGATAACGTTGACGCTGAGGCCGTAGCCTACAGTGGCCGCCACGATGTATAGGCCATACCAGGCATTGCCCGCCCCGCCGGCCGGGGAGGCATCGCCGCTGCCGCCCAGCAGCATCAGCACCACCGTGCCCAGCAGGCCCAGCATTATGCCCAGCACCCGCAGCCCTGTGAGGCGCTGCCCAAACAGCAGCGCGCCCACCAGCAGCACAAACACTGCCGTGAGCGCATTGAGCACGCCCGCCAGCCCCGAGGCCAGCTTGGTTTCGGCATAGGCGAATAAGAACGCCGGAATGAGCGTGCCCACCGTGCCGCTGAGCGCCAGCCACTTGAGGCGGCTGCGCTCGACGCGCCCGATTTCGCGCAGCGCGAAGGGTAGCAGCAGCGCCGCCGCCACCGTTACCCGCGCCGCGCCCAGCTCCAGGGCCGAAAACACGACTAACCCCTTCTTCATCAGAATAAACGACGTGCCCCAGATGAGCGAGAGCACTACCAGCAGCCCCCAGGCCAGCGGCGATACGCCGGGCGCGGGCGGCGCAGCTACTACCTCGGGGGCAGCGGCCACGGCGGGCGGCACGGCGGCCGGGCGGCTAGTGGGCGGTGAGGTAGCAAGGAAGGAAGCGGGGCGAATGGGCATTCGGCAAAATTACGGCCGCCTGCCCCGGCCCGCCGGGTAGCTGGCGCTACCTTCGCCGCTCCATCCGCCTTCGTCAGCCTCAATGACTTTCTGGAAAAACCTCGCGCTCGGGGCCGCTTTGCTGCTGCCGGCCAGCCCCGTAGCGGCGCAAACAAAGCCCGCTGCCCCGGCGCCCACCCTGGCCCAGACGCTGCGCGCTAGTCGCTGGCAAAAGCGCATCCTGCTGGTAGGCGCGCCCGCCGCCACCGCGCCCGAGCTGGAACAACAGAAAAAGCTGCTCGGCCCAGCTGGCCCCGAGCTCAAAAAGCGCGATTTTCTGCTGTTGCAGCTCATTTACAGCCAGCTCGCACCCGCCGACCGCCAGTACTGGACGCAAGAGCTGAAGCTGCCGCTCAACGGCTTCACGGTGGCGCTCATCGGTAAGGATGGCGGCGTGAAGCTCACCCAGCTCCAGCCCGTGGCTCCGGCCGAGTTGTTCGGCGTAGTCGATAAAATGCCGATGCGCAAGCAGGAGGCGAAGGGCGCGAAGAAGTAAAGCCCGTCATGCTGAACGGAGCGTAGCGGAGTCGAAGCATCTCTATCGCTTCGTTGTTAGCAAAAGGGTTAGTTACCCGGTAGAGATGCTTCGACTCCGCTGCGCTCCGCTCAGCATGACAACAAATACGTATCCTCTAGCTAGCCACCAACACCGCGTCGCTGGCCGCGATTTCTTCTAGAATGGCGTACACGTCGGCCCCGTTCTCGGCATCGACCAGGCGGGTGCGCCACTGCTTGGCGCCTTCTAAGCCTCTGAAGTAGTGCGCGTAGTGCCGGCGCATCTCAAAAATGCCGGCTTTCGGGCCTTTCCACTCCAGGCTTTTGTCGAAGTGCATCTTGCACATAGCAATGCGCTCCTCTAGCGTGGGCGGGGCCAGCTTCTGGCCGGTGGCCACGAAGTGCTTCACCTCCCGGAAAATCCAGGGGTAGCCGATGGCGGCGCGGCCTATCATCACGCCGTCCACGCCGTAGCGGGTTTTGTATTCGAGCGCTTTCTCGGGCGAGTCGATGTCGCCGTTGCCGAAAATCGGAATGTTGATGCGCGGGTTTTCCTTGATTTTAGCAATCAGTCGCCAATCGGCTTCGCCTTTATAAAGCTGCACGCGGGTGCGGCCGTGCACCGTAAGCGCCTCAATGCCGACGTCTTGCAGGCGCTCGGCTACTTCCTCCACGTTCAGGGTGTCGTTGTCCCAGCCGAGGCGGGTTTTCACGGTCACGGGCAGGTGGGTGTTCTTCACCACGGCGGCGGTCATGGCTACCATCTTCGGAATGTCGCGCAGCAGCGCCGCGCCCGCGCCGCGCAGCGCCACCTGCTTCACCGGGCAGCCGTAGTTGATGTCGATGAGGTCGGGCCCGGCCTCGGTGCTGATGGCGGCGCACTCGCCCATGGTGTGCACGTCGGAGCCGAAGAGCTGAATGCCGATGGGCCGCTCGTAGTCAAACACGTCGAGCTTTTGCCGGCTTTTGGCCGCCGCCCGTATCAGGCCTTCGCTCGAAATAAATTCCGTGTACATGAGGTCGGCCCCGTTGGCCTTGCACACGGCCCGAAAAGGCGGGTCGCTCACGTCCTCCATCGGGGCGAGCAGCAGCGGGAAATCAGGCAGTTGAATATTACGAATGTTGGGCACGGCAATAGGGGGATAACAGGCGTTACAGACGGCTGTCATTGCGAGCGCAGCGAAGCAATCGCACTTGACAAGTACCCGAACGGCTCGTTCTGATGCGATTGCTTCGCTGCGCTCGCAATGACAGCCGAGAGGGCGCTAGTTACGCCTAGCAAGAATTTATGACGCAAATTTACATCCCCTTGAACACCCCCGCGCTTATGAAAGGTTTGCCCGCCCGCCCCATGCACCCGCTTCTGCAACTCTTGCTGCTGGTGGGGCTGGCCATTGCGGGCGTGAGCTTGGCGAGCTTTTTGGCCCTGGCCATCGCCCAGCTGGCCCTCGGCGTGTCGGCCCTCGATTTCAGCGCCCTCACTGCCAATCCTGGCCGCCACCCGCAGGGCTGGGCGGCCCTGATGCTGTTTCAGGGGCTGTCGCTGGCGGGCATTGGGGCGGGGGCGCTGGTGCTGCCGCTGGTGCTGCGGCAGCCGGTGAGCCGGTATTTTGCCCCGCGCCGGCTGGGCGCGGCGTGGTGGCTGCTGGCGGCCGGCCTCCTGATACTCTGCCTGGTGCCCGCGCTCTCGGGCGTGGTGGCCTGGAATGCGGGCGTACACTTCCCGGCCGCGCTGCACGGCTTCGAGCAGTGGGCGCGAGCTAATGAAGACCAGGCCGCCGACCTCACCAAGTTCCTGACCAACTTCTCCACGCCGGGCCGGCTGCTGGCGGGCCTGCTCGCCATTGCGGTGGTGCCGGCCGTGGCCGAGGAGCTGGTATTTCGGGGCGTGCTGCAGCCCAACTTGCAGCGGTGGTTCAACTCGAGGCACGTGGGCATCTGGCTCACGGCGGCTACCTTTTCGGCCATTCATGTGCAGTTCTTCGGGTTTGTGCCGCGCTTTTTGCTAGGGTTGGTGTTGGGCTACTTATACGAGTGGAGCGGCAACATCCTGGTGCCCATGGCCGCGCACTTCACCCAAAATGCCTTTCAGCTCATTTTGCTTTACCTGGCCCAAGGCCGCCACCTGCCGTCCTCCTTCGACCCCGACGCCAACCAAAGCCTGCCCTGGCCTACTATGCTGCTCTCGGCCGCGCTCAGCGCCGGGCTACTCTACTGGCTGCATCAGCGTATGACGGCCGACGCCCTGCCGCCTACCGATACCCTTGCCGCTCCGGCCGCCTCGCCGCAGCCTTAATCTTTCCATTGCTCCTTGAACCCAGCCCTCGACTCCGCGCCTGCCCCCGACCCCCAGCCCAAAAAAGGCCCCAGCAACCTGCGCCTGCGCGCCATTTGGGGGGCGCTCGCGGCGGCCCTACTCTTCGGCTGCACCTTCGGCGGGCCTATCTCGTTCGGGCTGTTTTTTGCCGCCGTGCAGGCCGTGATGTTGAAGGAGTTTTATCGGATAATGCGGGCGAGCGGCTATCGGCCTTTAGCATTATTAGGTATTGTAGGTGGGGTAGTAATATTTGGCGTCTTCTGGTACCAGTTCTTTTGGATTGGTCTTTTCTTTGAAAAAAGTACCTCGGCCAGCCCTTTTACAGGTGCAGCACACGATGGCCTATACAATCCTCTGCGCGGTTGGGAGTTCATCACTTTCCGCGTATTGCTTGTGGGCGTGGCGCTCAGCTTTGTTTCGCTTTTATACGAGCTCTCCGTCTGGCCAAAGTCCTCACAGCCATTTGCCAATATCGGCGTGGCATTAGGTGGCATTTTTTATGTCAGTATTCCTATGGCTTTGCTGACAGTTATAGCTCACGGTACGAATGGCTATGACCCGCGCCGCGTTTTCTTCCTCATCTTCCTTATCTGGGCGGCCGATACCGGTGCTTACTTCGCCGGCAAAAACCTGGGCAAGCACAAGCTGGCCCCCAGCATCTCGCCTGGCAAAACCTGGGAAGGCTGGGCCGGCGGCGCGCTGCTCACGCTGGCCGTGGGCTGGGCGGCGGGCTACTTCCTGCCCGATATCCCGCTGAGCCACCGGCTGGTGGCGGCGGGTGTAATAGCCGTTTTTGGCCCGCTCGGCGACCTGGCCGAGTCGATGCTCAAGCGTAGCGCGGGCGTGAAAGACTCGGGTACCTTTTTGCCCGGCCACGGCGGGCTGCTCGACCGCTTCGACGCTTTTTTGCTGGTGCTGCCGGTGCTGGCGCTGCTGCAAGTGCTGGCGGGATAATAGCGTAGCATTATTTGGAGCGCGGGCGGGATATTTCAGCGAACCAGCGAAAGCGGCATAAAATATGGGTAGCTTATAGCAGCGGCCGGTCTGTATACTATAAAGGGGTAAGCTGCCCAAAACCGCTGAGAAAAACGAAGATTGGCTGCAAAAAAGGCGTGAGCGGAAGCTTAACAGCCAAGAAAATGGACCAAATGGGCAAAAACTAGTGCAGTAGCGGCCAAATTCGTAAAAATCTGCCCTGTGCCAGCCGCCGTACCTTTGCGGAGCGTTCTCGTAAGCGTAACATTCTCTTCTCTTCCCACCCAATCTCACTCAATTTATTCTCAGATGGCAGCCACCACTGTGTACAAAGAGCCCGCCCCGAAAGTAGGCCACACCGAAAATCCGCTTGAGTCCATGATGTCGCGCTTCAACGTCGCGGCCGAAATCCTGGGGCTCGACCCTTCTACTTACGCCGTGCTCAAGGCGCCCGACAAGCAAGTAATCGTGAGCCTGCCCGTGTCGATGGACAGCGGTGAGGTGCGCGTATTCGAGGGCTACCGGGTGGTACACAACACGATACTTGGCCCCAGCAAGGGCGGTATTCGCTACGACAAAAACGTGAACATCGACGAGGTGAAAGCCCTCGCCGCCTGGATGACCTGGAAGTGCGCCGTAGGGGATGTCTACTACGGCGGCGCCAAGGGCGGCATCATCTGCGACCCCACTACCATGAGCCCCGGCGAGATTGAGCGCCTCACCCGCGCCTACACCGTGGCCATGAAGGACGTATTCGGCCCCGACCGCGACATTCCGGCCCCCGACATGGGCACCGGCCCGCGCGAAATGGCCTGGA
>JAKONR010000407.1 GCA_022701825.1 Hymenobacteraceae bacterium
ACCAGGCCACCCAAAACACGCTTCACGGTTACGGACAGGCGCGGGGCCTCGGCGGGCGTGCTGCTGAGCGAGTAGGCGCGGCGCTCGGGGCGCTTGCCGGCGGGGTCGCAGGGCACGAGCAGGGTCAGGTACTGGCCGGGCTTGCTGGCCACGGGCTGGCGGTCGGGCCGCTCAAGGTGAATGGTAACGGTATCGGGCGTTTCCTGGGTGAGGGCAACGACGGTCAGCGTCAGATACGACGACATGGGCTAAAGCTTAACTGGAATAGAAGGGCAAATTTACGGCGGGGTGCAGCATAAGCTTTCGCTTGTGCCCACGTAGTGCACCTTTGTACGCACAAGCTAAAGCTTATGCTACATTCCCTCCTGGCGCGGCACCGCGCCGCCTTTGCCCCGGTGCTGCCCACGCTGGCCGGGCCGGTCGCCCCGCTCGATTTCACGGCCAATAACCCGCACCTCGCCCACCCCGAGCGCCTGCGCGACACGGCGCTTTTCGACCAGGTGGTACACCAGATGCTGGCAGAGCAGCACGCCGCCGCTGGCATCGGCGGCTACCTCGAAAACCGCGTTATCTACCGCCGCAGCCCGCATTTTGGCGATACCACCGAGGCCCGCTCGCTACACCTGGGCGTGGATGTGTGGGTGCCGGTCGGCACGCCGGTGGCCGCGCCGCTGCCCGCCACGGTCCACAGCCTGGCCGACAACGACCACTTCGGCGACTACGGCCCCACCATCATCTTGCAGCACGCGCTGGCAGGCGTCACCTTTTACAGCCTCTACGGCCACCTCACGCGCACCGACCTGCCGGGCTGGCAACCGGGCCAAAACATCGCCCAAGGGCAGGTTTTTGCCCACGTCGGCCCCTACCCCGAAAACGGCGACTGGCCGCCGCACCTGCACTTCCAACTCATTGCCGACATGCAGGGCCGCTGGGGCGACTTTCCGGGCGTGGCCCCGCCCAGCGAGCGCGCCTATTGGGCCGCGCTGTGCCCCGACGCCATGCTAATGTTTTAGAATACAACCTACTGCCCTAGCCCAGCGTGGGCAGCCGGCGCAGCAGCTCGGCCTGGTAGGTGCGGCCCACGGGCAGCAGGTGCTCGCCCACCTGCACCAGGCCGCGCACCGGGTCGAGGCGGGCCACGTAGTCGAGGTTCACGTAGTAGCTGCGCTGAATCTGGACGAAGCGGCTGGGCGGCAGGTGCTGCACCAGCTCGCGCAGGGGCATCCGCACCACTATCGAGCGCCCGGCCAGCAGCAGCCGGCATATTTTGTTATCGGCCTCCACGCACTGCACTTCGCTGAGGCGAATTTTCTCCAGCAGGCCGTTTTCTTTGACAAACAGCGTATCAGAAGCCGGGGCCGGCACTTGACTGAAGCCGACCTCCACGGGCGCTATTTTGGCTTGAAAATTACTAAGAGCCAGCATAATCGCACGCTGCAAAGCCGCCGGCTCCACGGGCTTGATGAGGTAGGCGGCGGGGCCGACCAGCCGGGCGGCGGCAAAGGTCTCGTCGTCGGCGCAGGAGGTGAGGAACAGCAGCGGCACGGGGCGGTGGGCCAGCAATTGGGCGGCCAGCGCAATGCCATCGACCGGGCCGCGCAGCTGCACGTCGAGCAGGGCCAGGTCGATGGTTTCGGTGCGGTGCAGGGCCAGGGCAATGCGGGCATCGGGCGCGGGGCCGATGGGCTCGTGGCCCAGGTCTTGGAGCGCGGCTTCGAGCTGCTCGGCATAAAGCGGCTCATCCTCAACTACCAGCACGCGCACGGGCATTTCCATATACTGCTCTTACCTACGCACCTACACCAGCGACGCGGCGGCTACCGGCAAAAATACATCGGCCGGGGCGGGCGCGGCCGGCAAGGTTAGGGCGGCCGTGGTACCCGCGCCAAGCTGGCTACTCAGCACCAGCTGCCCGTGCTGCGCGTGGGCAAAAGCCCGGCTCAGGCGCAAACCCAGGCCCGTGGGCCCGCGGCGGCCAGGTGCCGGCTGGCCCACGGCCGCCAGCCCCTGGGCGTGGCGCAGCTGCGCGGCGGCCATGCCCGCGCCGGTGTCGCGCACTTGCAGGCTGAGGCCGCCAGCTGCGGGGGCGGCCGCCAACACCACCTGGCCGCCGGGCGGCGTGGCGCGCAGGGCATTGCTGAGCAAGTTGCGCAGGATGGTGCTGGTCATGTGGCGGTCGGCGAGCACGTAGCCTTCGGCGGTTTCTACGTGCAGGTACACGTCGGCGGCTTCAGCGCTGGGCTGGTAGAGGGTGGCGGCTTCGGCCAGCAGGGCGGCCACGGCCAGCGGCTCGGGGTGGGCTACCAGCTCGCCACGCTGGGTGAGGGCCCAACTCAGCAGGTTATCAAGCAGGCCGCGCAGGCCCTCGGCAGCCTGGCGCACGCGGCCGCCCAGGCCCGCCAGCCGGCCCATGTCGTGCCGCTCGATGTAGCGGGTCATCAGGTCGGCCAGGCCCGAAAAGGCGACCACGGGGCTGCGCAGGTCGTGGGCCACCAGCGCATACAGGCGGTCTTGCTCGGCGCGGGTGGCGGTCAGCTCTTCATTTTGGTGCGTAAGCTGGGCCTGGCTGCGGCGCAGCCGCCACGCCAGCGTGCCCGAGGCCACCAGGCCCGCCGCCACGGCCAGTAGCAGCCCGCCGGCCAGCCACAGGTACTGGCGCTGGCGGTGGGCTTCGGCCTGTTGCAGCAAATTACGGTGGGTCAATTCCTTGAGCTGGTTGCGCTGGCGCTCGGCCTCGAACTGCACTTGCAGCCGGGCCAGCGCCTGGCGGCGCTCGGCCGATTGCACGCTGTCGAGCAGCGCCTGCCCGGCGCGGGCCAGGCGGTAGGCTTCGAGGCCCTGGCCCTGCGCCGCCTGGGCCTCGGCCAGCAGCTGGTAGCCCTGGGCGGCCAGCCCGGTGGCGTGCAGCGGGCGGGCGGCGGCCAGGGCAGGGCGCAGCAGCCGGGCGGCCTCGGCGGGGCGCTGCTGGGCCAGGTGCACGGTGGCCAGGCCCAGGCGCGTTTCGACTTGGCCAAACTGGTTGCCCGAGCGCCGGTAGAGGCCCAAGGCCTCGCGCTGGCAAAGGGCCGCCGAATCGTACCGGCCCGCCAGCGTGTGTACGTCGCCGAGGTTATTGAGGCAAGCCGCCAGCTTGTCATCGGGCGGCAGGCGGCGAAACGTGGCCAGGGCCAGCCGGGCGTAGCGGGTGCCCAGCCGGGCGAGCGAGTCGGGAGCCGGCCGGCCCGAGCGCCGCCAGGCGTAGTAGAGTAAGGCCAGGTGGTTTTGCACCATGCCCAGGTCGGTGGGCGTCACGGCGTGCTGGTGGTGCTGCATCCGGCTCAGGGCCAGGCGAAAATATTTTTCGCTTTCGGCAAAATCCTGCTGCCCCACGGCCAGCCGGCCCAGGCCCAGCAAGGCCAGCGTGAGCTGCCGGGCAGCCCGGGGCTCGGCCTCGGCCCGGCGCACGGCCTGCTGGTAGTAGCTACTGGCCGCCAGCTCGTCGTGCTGCAAGTAGGCCGCCCGCGCCAGCGCATTGAGCAGGTACACCTCGCCCAGCCGGAAGGGCAGCCGCCGCGCCAGCCGCAGCCCCTGCTGGCCGTAGGCGAGCGCTTGCACGGTATTTTGGATGCCCAGCTGCCAGCACAAGTTATTGAGCAGCAGCACGCGGCTGGTATCGGCCGGGGCGGTGGCCAGCTGGCGGCGCAGGTCGGCCACGGTGGGCGGCGGGGGCCCGGCCGCCCGGGCCCCCGCCTGCCCGGCCAGCCCTAGCAGCAAACCCAGAAAAAAACACCGGCCGGAAATCATAAAAACAGGGCTTTTTGCCTTAAAACTTACTTAGCCAGCCACTAGCCGACGCTACTCGCTCCCTAAAAGTAGCAGTTTGCACCCAAAATCGTGCAGCTTGCGCGGCGGGTGCCGCGCCCGCCGCGCTGGGCCCGAACTTGGGAACTAGCCCTGGGCCGCCCGCACTACCGCCCATGTTTCTCCCCTACCCTTTTAGCTTTTGCCTTATGCTCAAAAAACTACTGACCAAGCCGCCGCATTGGCTGCGCCGCCTCGCTGGCCCGGCCCTGCTCGCGCTGGCCGGGCTGGGTGCGCACGCCCAGACGACGACGACCGTTTTCAGCGAGGACTTTGAAGGTGCTACCAACGGCTTTACCCTCGAAAACGGCACCCAGAACAACCAGTGGGCGGTGGCCAGCACCGGCGGCAACGGGCCGACCAGCCCCGGCACCAGGGCCGCCTACATCAGCAACGATTTTGGCGCCAGCAACGCCTACAACATCACTTCGGCCTCGACCGTGCACCTCTACCGCGACGTGGTGCTGCCGGCCGGGCAGGCGGCCATGCAGCTGAGCTTTGACTGGCGGGGCGTGGGCGAAGGCACCTCGGACTACCTGCTGGTGCAGGTGGCGCCCACCACCTTCGCGCCGGTGGCGGGCACCGTGCCGGCCACAACCAGCGCCACGGTGCTGGCCCAGCTCAATGTGCAAGCCAGCTACACCCGCACCACGCTGGTGCTGCCGGCCAGCCTGGCGGGCACTACGCAGCGCCTCATTTTTACGTGGACTAATAATGCTTTTGGGGGCACCCAGCCGCCGGCCCTGGTCGATAACATCGTGCTGACCACCCGCGCCGCCGCGCCGCTGAGCGCGGGCGCCTACACCATCAACAGTGCCCTGCCCACGGCGGGCACCAACTTTGCCAGCTTTGCGGACGCGGCCAGCCGCCTGAACCTGGACGGCATCAGTGGGCCAGTAACCTTCGCCGTATCGGGCGGGCCTTATACCGAGCAGTTTTTGCTGGGGCAGGTTTCGGGCGCCAGCGCCACCAACACCATCGTGGTGAACGGTGGCGGCAGCACCATCCGCTACGCCTCGACGAACAACACCCAGCGGGCGGTGGTGCAGCTCAACGGCACCGACTACACGACCATCAGCAACCTGGTGATTGATGCCACGGGCGGCGCGGCAGGCGGGGCCACCTACGGCGTGGGCGTGCTGCTGACCAACGCGGCCGACAACGACCAAATCATCAATAACACCATCACGGCCGACGGCACTTCGGCTTCGAGCAATTTTGCGGGCATCGCGGTAAATGGCTCGACTGCCAACGCCACGGCCACCGGCAACTCGGCCAATAACCTGCTCGTGCAGGGCAATACCATCGCGGGGGGCTACTACGGCATTACGCTGAATGGCAACAGCGCCACGGCCCAAAATACCGGCAACGTGGTGCGCAACAACACGCTAACTGACTTCTACAACTACGGCATCTACGCGGGCTTTCAGCTGGGGGCGCAGCTGGTGGGCAACGACATCAGCCGGCCGCTGCGCAACAACGTCACCAGCTTCTACGGCATTTACGTGGCGGGGCAGTGCAACGGGCTGGCCATTGAGAAGAACCGCGTGCACGATGCCTTCGGCAGCAACCAGGCTTCGGTGAGCCAGCTGTACGGCATTTACCTGGCCGGCAACGGCAGCACCTCGACCGTTGCCAACGACATCGTCAACAACGTGCTCTACAACCTTTCGGGCGCGGGCACGCAGTACCTCATCAACTCGGGCTCGGCCTACAGCCGCATCTACAACAACACGCTGGTTTCGGACGACCAGACGGCCAACTCGACGTATGTCACTTACGGCATTTATACGTCGGGCAACTACTCCGATATTAAGAACAACGTCGTGCGGCTAACCCGCGCCGGCACGGGCGCCAAATACGGGGTGTACGTAGCCAGCCTCACAACCATCAACTCCATCAACTACAACGATTGGTACGTGCCCAATGGCAACGTGGGCTACTACAACGCCGCCTTTGCCACGCTGGCCAACTGGCAAGCGGCGGGCGGCGGCGCCTTCGACCAAAATAGCGTGGCCGTGGACCCGCTGTTTGCCAATGCCAGCACCGGCAACCTACGGCCCGCCGATGTGGCGCTCAACGGCAGCGGCACGCCGCTGGCCCGCGTTACCGACGATATTACGGGTGCCCCGCGCGGAGCGGTGCCCGACCTGGGCGCGTATGAGTTCAGCCCCATCGCGCTCGACCTGCTGCCCGCCGGCCTGGCCGGGCCGGCCACTACCTCGGCGTGCTACGGCACCGCCGAGCCCGTGAGCGTGCTGGTGCGCAACAGCGGCACTACTACCCTCACTTTTGCCACCAGCCCGGCTACCGTGACGGTGGTAGTGACCCCGCCCACGGGGGCGGCCCAAACCTTTACGACTACCGTGAGCACCGGCACGCTGGCCAGCGGCACCACGCAGGCCGTCACCTTGCCCGGCACCCTGAATATGAGTGTGGCGGGCACGTACAGCTTTGCCATCACGGCCACCGTAGTGGGCGACCTCAATACCGCCGACGACGTGCTGCTGCCCGCGCCCACCCGCACGGTAGTAGCCCCGGTGGCGGGCGCGCTCACTTCATCGGCTTCTGATTTTTGCGTGAGCGGCACGGCCGTGCTTACCCTGGCGGGCGCGGCCAATGGCAGCTTGCAGTACCAGAGCAGCAGCAGCGCCACGGGTACGTTTACCGACGTGGCGGGCGCTACCACGGCCAGCTACATCTCGCCCATCCTCACCAGCACTACCTACTACCGCGTGCGAGTGGGCTGCAATGCCAGCGTAGTGTACAGCAACGTGGTCGGCATCGTGGTAACCAACCCGCAGCTTACGGCCGCTACTTCGCCACTCAGCATTTGCGCCGGGGCCACGGCTACGCTCACGGCCACGGCCAACGCCGGCAGCACGGTGCGCTTTTATGCCACCGCTACCGGTGGCACGGCGCTGGCCAGCTCTGCGGCTGGCAGCTACACCACGCCCGCCCTCACGGCCAGCACCACCTACTACGCCGCCGCTACTACGGGCGGCCCCGAAACCGTGGGCGCCGCGGCCTACACCAGCACGGGCCAGACGCCCAGCACGGGCGGGGCGCTGCTGTTCACGGCCACTGGCAGCTGCACGCTGAGCAGCGTGACGGTGTACCTGAATGCCGGCCAGGCGGCGGGCACCGTTACCATCGACCTGCGCGCGGGGCGCATTGGGGCGGTGGTCAATGGCCAAAGCACGGCTTTTGCGGTGCCAGCCGGCCCCAGCACGGGCACGGCCGCCTACGTAATCCCGCTAAACTATACTGTGCCGGCCGCCGGCCAGTACTCGCTCTATATGCCCAGCGCCACCCAGGGCGGCCTGCTGCGCGACAACGCAGGCGCCAACCTGACTTATCCCTTCTTGTCGCCCAGCGGCCTAGTCAGCATTACGGGGGCTCCCATCAATGGCTTTTACAACTATTTCTACAACTGGCAGATTACCAATGAGTGCGCCAGCGCCACCCGCACGCCCATCCAGGTGAATGTGACGCCCGTGCCCACTGCCACGCTCACGGCCGCCACGCAGCCCAATGGCACCGTGCTGCTCACGGCCGCGCCGGTGGCGGGTGCTACCTACCAGTTTTTCCGCAATGGCAACTCCGCAGGCGCTGCTAGCACCACCAACACGCTGCTGCTGCAAAGCGCCGCCCTCAACGGCAATTACACGGTCGTGGTGACGAACAGCGGCTGCGCCTCGGCGCCTTCGGCCGCCGTGGCCGTTACGGTCACGGGCACGCGCACGGCCTCGCTCAACGGCGTGAGCCTGCTCGTGTACCCCAACCCCACGCCCGACGGCCGCCTCACCCTGGCGCTCGCCGGCCCGCAGGCCAAGGCCGCGCAGCTCGACGTGCTCAACGCGCTGGGCCAAGTGGTGCAGCGCCGCCCGCTCGCGCCCGGCACCGCCCCGCTGAGCTTGGCCGAGCTGGCCCCCGGCGTGTACACGCTGCGCGTGCACACCGAGCAGGGTATTTTGACCCAGCGCGTAGTGCGCGAGTAGCGCGGTTGGTTAAGTAATGCCAAAAAGCCCGGCTGGTAGCGTACCAGCCGGGCTTTTTGGTTATTCAAACAGCATGTACTAGCACCATGCACGGCCTTCACCGCCTACTTCTCCCGCTCTATCGTGTAGTTTATCAGCGCCTCCAGGGCCGTGCGGGCCGCCGACTCCGGGAACTCGTGCAGGATGGCCAGTGCCTCGTCGCGGTAGCGCTCCATGGTGCGCACGGCGTAGTCGAGGCCGCCCGATTTTTTGACGAAGTCGATGACCTGCTGCACGCGCTCGCGGTGGCCGGCGTTGTTTTTGACGTTGTAGATAACGCGGCGCTTGTCGAGCCAGCTCGCCTGCTGCAAGGCGTAGATGAGCGGCAAGGTCATCTTTTTTTCTTTGATGTCGATGCCCACCGGCTTACCAATTTCCGCTGTACCGTAGTCAAACAGGTCGTCTTTTATCTGAAACGCCATGCCCACTTTCTCGCCAAAAAGGCGGGCGCGCTCCACTACTTCCTTACTCGCGCCCACCGAGGCCGCGCCCACGGCCGTGCAGGAAGCGATGAGCGAGGCGGTTTTTTGGCGGATGATATCGAAGTAAATATCCTCCGTGATGTCCAGCTTGCGCGCTTTTTCGATTTGCAGCAGCTCGCCCTCGCTCAGCTCGCGCACGGCGCGATTCACGATTTTGAGCAGGTCGAAGTCGTCGTTTTCCAGCGCCAGCTGCAAGCCGCGCGACAATAAATAGTCGCCCACCAGCACGGCTATCTTGTTCTTCCAGAGTGCGTTGATAGAGAAGAAGCCGCGACGGTAATTGCTTTCGTCCACCACATCGTCGTGCACCAGCGTAGCGGTGTGCAATAATTCGATGAGCGCCGCGCCGCGAAAGGCGGCCGGGTCGAGCGGGCCGGCGGGGTCGGCGGCGGCGGTGCGGGCCGTCAGAAACACGAACATGGGGCGCACCTGCTTGCCTTTGCGGCGCACGATGT
>JAKONR010000080.1 GCA_022701825.1 Hymenobacteraceae bacterium
CCCGACCGCAATACCTACCGCCTCATCCCGTACCACCGCCTCGACCTGGGCGTGGTCTGGAAGCTCAAGCCCGTGCGCTTCGGCACCGAGCGCGACCTCACGTTTAGCCTCTACAACGCCTACGACCGGCGCAATGCCTACTTCATTTACTTCGAGCCGCTGCGCGACCAGAACGACCAGATAACCAGCCTGAAGGCGCAGCAGGTGTCGCTGTTTCCGATTATTCCGTCGGTCACGTACAATTTCAAATTCTGACCGCAGATTCAAACGGATTAAACGAATTTCGCAGATACGCCCGCCTGCGGCGGGCTGACTGGCTGGTTTTGGGCGTGGTGGGCGTGGTGATGGGTTGGCGATAGGCTTGGGTGCCTGAGTTTTTGGCTTTGTGAATTGACTTATTGCTTTTTATGAAAATTTATTCTTGGGTGTCTGGGCTGGTGGGGCTGGCTTTGCTGGCGGGCTGCAACCTTGAAAACGAGCTGGATGTGGTGCTGCCGGCCTACGCCAACGAGCTGGTGGTGGAGTGCTACCTCGAAGCGGGCACCGTGCCGCGCCTGACGGTGCTGGAGTCGGGGCCGTACCTGCCCCCGACACCCGACCGGCCCACCATCACGCTGCCCACGGCCACCACGCCCGTGCTGGGCGTGGCCCTGCCCAGCGGCCAAAGCGTGGCCGTGCCCGTCGATGTAACCGTGCGCCTGACCCTGCCCAGCGGCCAAATCGTGCCCCTGCGCTTCGCGCCGGGCATCGACCCGGCTACGGGCAAGTACTTCACCCACACCGGCACCGCGCCGCTGGCCATGCAGGCCGGCCAGCGCTTTGCGCTGGACGTGCAGGACACCCGCGGCCGGCGCGTGACGGGCACGGCCGGCGTGCCCACTTTCGTGCCCATCGACTCGGTGCGCTACGGCTTCAATGGCCTGAGCGGCGCCGACCGGCAAGCCAATTTCATCACCCGCTGGACCGACCCCGCCGCCACCGCCGACTACTACCGCCTGCTGCTCAACAACCGCCGCGACGCCCTCAATGATGCCGCCTCCGACCTCGCCCTCGACGACCGCCTCTTCAACGGCCAGTCGTACACGGCCCTGACCACCTACCGCTTCGACCCCGGCGACACGCTCACGGCCACGCTCTTCCACATGGAGCCCGCGTACTACTCCTTTCAGCAAAGCATCCGCGAGGCCGTGCGCGCCACCGGCAACCCCTTTGCCCAGCCCGCCCGCATCCGCAACACCGTGCAGGGCGGCCTGGGCGTGTTTGCGGTGCTGGTGGCCGACCGCCGCACCCAAATACTGCGCTAGCAGCCACTTTTGCCAGGAGCGGCCCCGCAGCCGTTAGCGCCCAGCGGCACGGCGGCTCCGAAACGGCTGTAGATTTGGCCGCCGGCAATACCTTAGCGCAGAAGGTATTTTGGCTAGGCTGTCCCGAATAGTTTTGAGGTTGCTGAGCCCCGCTAAAACGTTAGTAGCTACCATGAAAACCATATTGCTAAGCGCTGCCGTGCTGCTGAGTGTGCCAAGAGCGGAGGCCCAACGAATGGCTGCCAGCGACAGCAGCCAGCTAAACCAGGCGGTGCGCGCCGCGCGCCAGCGCTACCAGGCCGCCGCGCCCACCGCGCGCCTGGTCAACGGTGTGGCTTACGCCAACAACCGGCCGTCTTACGTCACGGGCCGGCCGTTTTTTCTCAGCAGCGACCCCCAGCCCGGCGTGCTCGACTACGATGGGCAGCACGTTGCGGGCGTGGCTCTGCTCTACGAGCAGGTGCTCGACCAAGTGCTGCTGTACGGCCCGGCGCAGGCCGCGCCCATTCAGCTGGTTCGGCAGCAGGTGCAGGGGTTTGAGCTGGCCGGGCACCGCTTTGTGCGGCTGCCGGCCGACTCGGCGGGCGTGCTCGCCGAGGGGTTTTATGACCTGGTGGTGGATGGCCCGGCCCGCCTGCTGGTAAAGCGCGGCAAAAAGCTCGAAGCCGCTACCGGCGGCTACGGCCTGAAAGGTGAGTACGAAGAGGTAACGCGCTTTTTTGTGCAGCGGCGGGCGCATTTTTACGAGATAAGCACGCCCCGGCAGGCGCTGGCGGTGCTGGCCGACCAGAAGGGCGAAATGCAGGCCTACGCGCGGGGCAATCGATTCGATAGCAAGGAGGCCGCCCTCGTGGCGCTGGTGCGGCAGTACAACGCGCTGGCAACGCCCTAAGCGCGAGTGCCCAAGCGGCTAGGAAATGCGGCGCGGCGGGGCCTACTTTAGGGCTTCCCACCTCACCTTGCATGCCTAACCTCTACCGTGCCGCATTCGTGCTGGCGCTGCTGGGCAGCCGCCTGGCCAGCTACGGGCAGGCGGCGCCCCCGCCGGCGCTCACGGGCACCTTCGCGGGGGTGCCGTTTGCCGAGTTTGCGCGGCGGGTGGCGGCTACTACGCCCTACCGGCTGTACTTCGACCCGGCCGAAACCGATAGCCTGCGCGTGACGCTGACGGCCACCGCCCAGCCCGTGCCGGAGGTGCTGCGCCAAGTGCTCGGCCCCACCCGGCTGCACTTTTCCATCGATGATGACTACCGGGTGTACATCACGGCCGGCGAGCCGGTGCAAACGCAGTTGCCAGACAACTTTTTCCAGGCCCCCGGCCTGCCGCCAACGGACGCGCCGCCCGCCCGCCCGAGCCGCCCAGTAGCCGCGCCGCGCCCGGCCGCGGCGCCGGGCCGCGTCTACGAAATCGGCCTGGGGCAGGCGGCGGCCAGCGGCCAGGCTACGCTGAGTGGGCGCGTGCGCGACGCCAAGGGCGAGTCGGTGGTGGGGGCACTGGTGTCCGGCGAAGTGCCCACGAATGGGGTCGTCACCGACCAATTTGGGGCCTACGCGCTCACCTTGCCAGTGGGCCGGCAGCGGCTCCAGGTGCGGGCATTAGGGTTCAAGAACACCGCGCGCCTACTCAACCTGCACGCCAGCGGCCGGCTCGATGTAGACCTCGAAGCCGACATTACGGCCCTTAAAGAAGTAGTGGTGGAGGGCGACAAAGCCCAAAACGTGACCAGCCTGCGCATGGGCGTGGCCAAGCTCGCTATCAAAGACATCAAGCAGATACCCACCGTTTTTGGCGAGGCCGACATCCTGCGGGTAGTGCTGCTGCTGCCGGGCGTGAAGTCGATTGGCGAAGGCAGCACGGGCTTTAGCGTGCGCGGCGGCGGGGCCGACCAAAACCTGGTGCTCTACAACGACGCCGTCATTTACAATCCCGCGCACCTATTCGGCTTCTTCTCGGCGTTTAACGCCGACATGCTGAAATCGGCCGAGCTGTACAAGAGCACCGTGCCGGCGCGCTACGGCGGGCGGCTGTCGTCGGTGCTCGACGTGGTGACGCGCGACGGCAACCGCAAGCAGTTTGCGGGCGCGGGCGGCCTGGGGCTGCTCACCAGCCGGCTCACGCTGGAGGGGCCGCTGGCAAGTGGGAAGGGCGCGTGGCTGGTGGGCGGGCGCACTACCTACTCCGACTGGCTGCTGCGGCAGCTGCCCGGCCGCAACCTACAAAACAGCGCGGCCGGGTTTTCGGACCTGAGCGGGCATTTGGCCTACGACCTCAACGACCACAACAGCCTGTACGCCACTGCTTATTATAGCCGCGACCGGTTTCGGCTGGCGACCGATACGGTGTACAGCTACCAGAACCTGGCCGGCAGCCTGAAGTGGAAGCACACCCTGGGCGACAAGCTCTACGGAGTGCTCACGGGCACGTTTAGCCGCTACCAGTACGCCTTTCGCAGCGACAATAACCCGACCCGCGCCTCGGAGGTAGGCTACAACCTCAACCAGGGCGGTGTGCAGGTCGATTTTACGAAGTTCGCCAGCACGCGGCACACCATCGAGTTTGGGGGCAGCACGCTGCGCTACTTCATTAACCCTGGCCAGCTCACAGCCCTGGGCGACAACTCGCTGGTGGTCAACCAGAAGCTTCCCCAGGAGCAGGCGCAGGAAAGCGCCCTGTACCTGGCCGACCGCTTCGAGCCAACGCCCCGCCTCAGCCTGGACGCGGGCCTGCGCTACTCGCTTTTCAGCGCCTTGGGGCCGCGCGAGGTGCGCACGTACCAGCCCGGCCTCTCGCGCAGCGAGGGCACCGTGACGGGCCGCACCAGCTACGGCCGCGGCCAGGCGCTGGCCACCTACCATGGCCCCGAGTGGCGGGCGGCGGCCAAGTATATGCTCAGCGATAAGCTGTCGGTGAAGGCCAGCTACAACCGCTCCCGCCAGTACATTCACCAGCTCACCAATACCACGGTGGTGTCGCCGACCGACAACTGGAAGCTGAGCGACGGCTACATTTTGCCGCAGGTGGCCGACCAGTTTTCGCTGGGTTTTTACCGCAACCTGCGCTCGAACTCCGTGGAGGTCTCGGTTGAGGCGTATTATAAGCAGCTGTATAACTTCTTGGATTACAAGGATGGGGCGACGCTGCTGCTAAACCCGCACCTCGAAACCGCGGTGGTGAACGCCCGCGGCCGGGCCTACGGGGCCGAGTTTTTGGTGCGCAAAACCACCGGCCAGCTCACCGGCTGGGTCAGCTACACCTACGCCCGCTCCTTGGTGCAGGTGAATACCGCTACCGACCAGGTCAACGAGGGCAACTGGTACCCCAGCAACTACGACAAGCCGCACGACGCCACGCTGGTGGGCAACTTCCGCTTCAACCGCCGCATCAGCGCGTCGCTGAACTTCAACTATAGCACCGGCCGGCCCATCACGCTGCCACTCAGCCAGTACTACCTCAACAATGTGCTGCGCGTGTTTTATTCGGAGCGCAACGCCTACCGCGTGCCCGACTACTACCGCGTCGATTTGGCTTTCAACCTGGAGGGCAATCATAAAATCAAGAAACTCGCCCACGGCTCCTGGACGCTGGCCATCTACAACCTGCTGGGGCGGCGCAACCCGTATTCCATTTACTTTCAGGCCCGGCAGGGGCAGATTAACGGCTACCAGCTCGCCATTTTTGGCCAGCCCATCCCCACGGTCACCTACAATTTTCGCTTCTGAGATGCGCTGTTTTATCCGATTTTGGCTGCTGGGCGCGGGGCTGGCCGTGGGCGGCTGCGTAGACCGCTACACGCCCGACGTGCCCGCGGCCGCGCAAACCAACCTCGTCGTCGATGGCTTTATCAACCCGCAGGGCCGCACGCTCATCAAGCTCTCGCGCACTTTCAGCGTGAACCTGAAAAACACGGCCCCACCCGAGGCGCGGGCGCAGGTGGCTATTCAGGATGATGCGGGCCAGCGCTACCCGCTGGCCGAAAACCCGGCCGGCACCTACACGTCGGCGGCGCTGGCGCTCGACCCCGGCCGGCAGTACCAGCTGCGC
This sequence comes from Hymenobacteraceae bacterium, assembly GCA_022701825.1. Lineage (GTDB taxonomy): Bacteria > Bacteroidota > Bacteroidia > Cytophagales > Hymenobacteraceae > Hymenobacter. The sequence goes on from JAKONR010000080.1 coordinate 5,347, forward strand.
ATCACCACGGCCCAGGGCCGCGACTATGCCTCGGATAAGCAGCCGGTAATCCTGACGCCACCCGTGGACACGCTCACCTGGCAGCTGACGCCAGCCCAGGGTATTCAGATTTTGCTGGGTACCCACGGCGCCAACGCGGCCGCCCGCCACTACCGCTGGGAGTACGACGAAACGTACCAGTTTACGGCGGCTTTTGAGTCGATTCTCGAATACGACGCCCGCCGCAACTTCGTGCGGCCGCGCGGCCGCTCCATTTTTCGGTGCTGGCGCACCGAGTCCTCAACGGCTATTTTGCAGGGCAACACCGCGCAGCTCAGCCAGAACGCGCTGGCTGACTTTCCGCTGCTGGTGGTGCCGCCCAGCCAGAAGCTGCGCTTTGGCTACAGCGGGCTGGTGCGGCAGGCGGCCCAAACGCAGGCCGAGTACGACTACTGGGAGCGCCTGCGCAAGAGCACCGAAAACCTGGGCACCGTGAATGACCCGCTACCGGGCCGCATCACGGGCAACGTGCACGCGCTGGCCGATGCCGCCGAGCCCGTGCTGGGCTACGTGGGCGTGCACACGGTGGCGGAAAAACGCTTCTTTCTCGACCCTACCACTCAGCTACCCAAGCCCCAGCCCAGCAGCGTCTTTGTTGACCCCGCCTACGCTACCTGCCTGCAGGCAGATGCCTATTTTTTCCCGCGCGACCTGCCGCAGCTGCGGGCGGGCGGCCTGGTGCCGCTGCAACCTATTATCAACATCAACTCCGGCGATACCATCGGCACGACCGCGAGCAGCCTCGACTGCGTGGACTGCCGCCAGCGGGGCACCAATATAAAGCCTGCCTACTGGCCCTAGCCGGGCTTTCTTCACCTTATTATTATTACTACTACCACTAGCTTGCTTATGTTGCACAAGGTAGGCAGCCTGCTTCGGCTGGGCCGGTTGGCCGGGTTTTTGGGCCTGCTGGCCGGCGCGGCGCGTGCCCAGGCGCCGGCCGCCGCCGCGCCCGATTCGCTGGCGGCCATCGCGCGGCAGCTGCGGCACCACGGGCAGCAGGCGCTGGTCGAGAAGCTCTATGGGCACCTCGACCGGCCCGCCTACGCGGCCCGCGAAACGATGTGGCTCAAGCTCTACGCCGTCGATGGCA
>JAKONR010000415.1 GCA_022701825.1 Hymenobacteraceae bacterium
TCGCGCCCGACGAGCTGAACCCGCTCACCGGCAACTACCTCAAGCTGGGCGTGGGCAACTACGGCACCGCCTACGGCCGCGCCCACCTGCACTCGACCCGCAACGAAACCTACAGCTACGGCCTCGATGTGCGCCACCAGGGCTCCAGCAGTGGCCCCGTCGATGGTGGCAATTCGGGCATGAGCCAAACCAGCGCCGCCCTCACCGGCGAGTACTACCTGGGCACCGCCGCCGTGGGTGCGGAGCTGGGCTACGGCCGCGAGCGCTACCACTTCTACGGCTACGACAAAAGCCGCCTCAGCAGCACGCCCGACCGGCAGGCCATCGAGCAAACCTTCAACCGCTTCAACGCCCGCGCCTTTGCCCGCAACCGCGCCACCGATGCCCCGCTGCAATACGAAGTGGGCGTGGGCTACAAGTTCTGGGAAGACCAGTACACCTCGTCGGAAGGCAACTTCGTACTCGACGGCAAGGCCGGTTTTGCCCTGAATGAAAGCAGCCGCCTCACGCTGCAAGCCGATGCCTCGTTCATCACCGAAAAGGAAAACTTCGTGCTCGGCCTGCCCTCGGCCGGCGCCACGACCCTGAGCCGCAGCCGCAACTTTGTGCAGGCCACGCCCGCCTATGAACTGACCGGCAAAACCGGTCTTTCGCTGACGCTAGGGGCCACGCTGGGCTATTCGAGCGAGCCGGTTGCGCCAACTACGAATGGCAGCGGTGGCAGCGACCAGCAGCCCAACGGGGTGAGCAAAGGCGTAGTGTACCCGGCCGTGCGCATTGGCTACGCGATTATTCCCGAAAAATTACAGTTCTACGGCGGCCTGGGCGGCGCTTTGCAGCGCGTGACGCGCTACGACCTGAGCCAGGAAAACCCCTGGCTGAACCTGGGCAGCAGCCAGACCGTGGCCGACGTCCACGCTGGTACCACGGTGTATCTGGGCTTTACGGCGGCGCCCACGGGTGGGCTGGAGCTGGCTTTGCGCGCCACCGCCGGCCGCGCCCGCAACCTGTACTTCTACCGCAACTCGCTGGCCGACACCACCAAGTTTGATTTGGTGTACGACCAGGAGGCCATCGGCGTGGTCAACGTGCACGGCGAGGCGCTCTATAGCGCCACCGAGCAGGTGCGCGTCGGTTTCAAGGCCGACTACAACTACTACGGGGTCAAAAACCTGGCCCAGGCCTTCGGGCGGCCCACGTTTTTGGGCACGCTCTACGGCACCTACAAGGCCAGCGACAAGCTGCTGCTGGGTGCCAATCTGTATTACTACTCGCCCAACTACGGCGTAGGCTACACCGTTAACGGCTTCCAGCGCACCGAAACCCCGCGCCAAACCAATGCCGTAATCGACCTCAGCCTGCGGGGTGACTACCGCATTACCCCAAAATTCAGCATCTTTGCGCAAGCAAACAACCTCACCAACCGCCGCTACCAGCGCTACCTGAACTACCAAAGCCAAGGTATCAACGTCATCGGCGGGGCGTCCTACAGCTTTTAGCATTATGAATTATGAATTAGAAATTATGAATTAGGTATTGACCATTAACATGATAGGTCAGATTTATTTTCAGGATTTCAGTTCAGTTACCGCAATTCATAATTTCTAACTCATAATTCATAATTCCCCAAAATGACTCTCTCCGACCACCTGCGCCCGCTGCTCCGCGACCACGACTGCGTGATAATTCCGGATTTTGGCGGCCTCGTGGCCGAATATACCTCGGCCAAAGTGCAACCCGCCGGTCGGCATTTGCTGAGCCCGCCCACCCGCCAGGTGGCCTTCAACCAAGCCCTGACCCGCAACGACGGCCTCTTGCTCGACGCCCTGCGCCAGCATTTGGGCTTGTCGGCCGCCGAAGCCCGCGAGTACGTGCGCCAGGCCGTGGCCATGCTGCACTACGAGCTAAAGGCCCAGCAGCGCACCGAGCTGCCGGGCATCGGCGTGTTTCGGCAGCAGGTGGGCCGCGGCTTGCAGTTTGAGTACACTGGCACCGAAAACCTGCTGGCCGCCGCCTTCGGCCTGCCCGAGCTCACGGCCCAGCCCGTGGCCGTGAGCGACGCCCGCCTGGCCCGCGAGCAGCAGGCCCAGCTGGTGCCGCGCTTGCGCACGGCCGCCAGCCGCGGCCGGGCACCCCTGCGCCAACTGGTGCGCGGCGGGGCTATCGGGCTGGCCGCTGGGGTAGTGGCGGCGGCCGTGTACCTGCTGTCCTTGCACCCTACGGTGCTGCCGGTAGCTTGGCAGAGCTACGTGCCCCGCTGGGAGCAGCTGTCGCCGGCCACCGCGCCGCAGCAAGCCACGCTGGCCCACACCGGCCTGGGCGAAACCAACGAGCCCAGCCTCACCGCCACGCCAGCCGCTAATGCGCCCGGCGAAAAGCTGCTGGAAGAGCTAGCCACCGCGCCCACTGAAGCGGCCGAGACACCGAAAGAGCTGGTTGAAATGCCGACCGTCGTTTTGAAGAAGACAACGCCAGCCGCTGCTCCGGTAGCTGTGGTCTCTGCGACGGTAGCTCCTAAGAAAGAAGTGGTTGCCCCGGCTGCGGTAGCCGCTAAGCCTGCCGTCAGCAAGCCGGTAGTGAGCATCAAGGACAGCAAAACCGTGGTAGTAGCGGCCGCTAAGCCCGCCGCCCCAGCTGCGTCCAAAGCACCCGTGGCTCCGGCCACCGTAGCCACTACGGCCGTCCCGGCCGCCACCACAATTAAAGCGCGCACCGGCCGTTTCTACATCATGGTGGCCGCGTACTCATCGCTGGCCCGCGCCGAGGAAGGCCGCCGCAACCTGGCCCACGCCGGCCGCCCGGCCAAGGTCATTCTGCCTTTCCCCGGCACGCGCTACTACCGCCTAACGGCTGCCGATTTTGCCGGCCGCACCGAGGCGTTGGCCGCCGCCGCTCGCCTGCGCCAAAACCCCAAGTTTGAACAAGGAATTTCGGTGTTTCCTTACTAGTGAGCTATCTGTGCGCTATTTGTCATTGCGAGCGTAGCGAAGCAATTATAGCTGTTGAGCCACGCCGCTCTGGTGCGATTACATCGCCCCTTGCTTTAAGCGCAACTTGCTCGCAATGACAAGTGTCTTTCGCTAATTATCTGCCCACCTAATTTTCGCTGAATGTCCGTTTTTCTGCTGCAAGCCGGCCCCGCCCTCACCACCGCTGTCGATACGGCTGCCACTGCGGCCACCGCCGCCGCTGGCGCGGATACCGGCCTCTCGCTCATCGACCTGATTCTGAAGGGGGGCTGGATAATGCTGCCCATCTTCGCCCTGCTCATCGTCTCGATTTACATTATTGCCGAGCGCTACCTGACTATTCGAAGCGCGGGCGGCAATCCCGAGAGCTTCATGGCCGGCATTCGGGCGCTCATGGTGAAGGGTGACCTGCCGGGCGCCAAGCTCTACTGCGCCCAAAACCCCTCGCCGCTGGCCCGCATGGTCGAAAAAGGGTTGCGCCGCATCGGCCTGCCCATCACCGAGATTGAGGCCAGCGTCGAAAACGTGGGCAAGATTGAAATTGCCCGCCTCGAAAAGAACATCAGTATCCTGGGCATCATCGCGGGCATCGCGCCCATGCTGGGTTTTGTGGGCACGATTATCGGCGTTATCAAAATCTTCTACGCCATCAGCAGCAGCGGCGAGTTCGGCATCACCCAAATCGCGGGCGGCCTGTATACCAAGATGGTAACGTCGGCGGCGGGCCTCATCGTGGGCATCATCGCCCACATCGGCTACCACTGGCTCAGCATCCTGGTCGAGCGCATGGTATTTCGCCTGGAAAACTCGGCCATCGAGTTTATGGACATCCTTCAGGATAATTAATTTTTGAGCTGTTGGCTGTTAGCTGTTAGCTGTTGGCTTTTTAAAAGGCGTTCGGCAGAAGAGGCTAAGAGCTAGCAGCTAACAGCTAACAGCTCAAAACCTTGAACCTTTCCCGCCGCCGCCACGCTACTTCGCACGTCGAGACCAGCTCGATGAACGACATCATGTTCTTCTTGATGCTGTTCTTCCTGATTGTGTCCACGATGGTGAACCCCAACGTTATCAAGCTGTTGCTGCCCAATGCCAAGAGCAGTAAACAGGTGATGAAACAGCCCATTACCGTGAGTATCAACGCGGCGGGCGAGTACTACGTGAACAAAAAGCCCGCCACGGCGGCCACCCTGGAGCCCGAGCTGAAGGCGCTACTCGTGCCCGGCCAGCCGCCCGAGGCGCAGCCCTCGGTGGTGCTGCGCGTCGATGCCGGCCTCAACGTGCAGAAGCTGGTGGACGTGCTGGAAATCGGCAACCGTCTGAAGCTGAAAATGGTTATGGCCACGCAGTCGCAGCAAGCCGCGGGGAAATAAGATGTAGGGTAAGCTTTAGCTTGCCTTTTTAAAGAAATTACTGCCTCAAAAAAGCAACTCAGGCCGGTCAGCAGGTTTTACCGGCAAGTTAAAGCTTCCCTTACACACTCATGGCCCTCGACTATCCCGAAGAGCACCGGCGCGAAGCCCTGGGTATCACGGCGGCCATCGTGCTGCTGCTGGCGCTTATTTGCTTTTTTCTAAAATTTAACGGTCCCAACCCGCCCCTGACCGCAATGGGCGGCGACGGCGTGGAACTGAATTACGGCCTCGATGAGGCCGGCTCGGGCGACATCCAGACGATGGCCACCGCCAACGCCTCCCAAAACCGCGAAGACTCGCGCCCGCCCGCCGCCCAGCCCGACCCCACGCCGCAGCCCGCCCAGCCCCGCGTGGAGGCCCCGCCGCCGCAGCCCGAAGTCCAGGAAAAAACCATCACCAGCGAAGCCGAGGAAACGGAAGTAACCGCCCCGCCCGTCGAGAAGCCCACCACCAAGCCCGTGCGCCCCGTGGAGCCCGTGCGCGAAACGCCGCCCGCGCCAACCAAACCCCGCGAGCAGCCCCGCACCGTGTACACCCCGCGCGGGGCTACTGGCGCGGCCGGCGGCAATGGCGTAAACGGCACCAGCAACGCGCCCACCGGCAACAATAACGGCGACCGCCCCGGCAGCGTGGGCGACCAAGGCGACCCCCGCGGCTCGCTCGACGCTAAGGCCCTCTACGGCGCGCCCGGCAGCGGTGGCAGTGGCTCGCGCCCCGGCAGCGGTGGGGGCGGCGGCCTCGAAATGAGCGGCTGGCGCTTCGAGAGCACGCCTACGGTCGAAGCCGTGGACGACAACCCCGGCGTGATTCGCTTTAAAATCAAAATTAGTGACGAAGGTGAGGTAGAGGCCGTAACCAAAGTATCGGGCAACGTGTCGGCAGCTCAGGAAAAGCTGTGCCGCGACAAACTGCTCGACGCCAATTTCATCCGCACCAATTCGGGACAGGGCGGCGCTACCGGCTTCTACACCTTCCGCTTCACCGTGAGATAAATTATGAATTAGAAATTATGAATTATGAATAGGTGGACTAAGTAGGGGCTTGACTCGAAAAGCACCTAGAGTAGCAATTCATAATTTCTAATTCATAATTCATAATTAAAATAATGACTTATTCTGAAACGCTCGCCTGGCTTTACGCACAACTGCCCATGTATCAGCGGGTAGGGGCAGCGGGCTTCAAGAAGGGATTGGGCAACACGGAGGCGCTGGCGGCGGCACTGGGCCATCCCGAAACCCGCTTTCGGAGCGTGCACGTGGCGGGTACCAATGGCAAGGGCTCGTCGTCGCACCTGCTGGCGGCGGTGCTGCAAAGCGCGGGCTATAAGGTGGGCCTCTACACCTCGCCGCACCTGCGCGAGTTTACCGAGCGCATCCGGGTAAATGGGCAGGAACTGGCCCCGGACTACCTGGTGCGCTGGGTCGAAAACCACCGGGGGCTGTTCGATACCATTCAGCCCTCGTTTTTTGAGATGTGCGTGGCGCTGGCCTTCGACTACTTCGCCGCCGAGCAGGTTGACATCGCCGTAGTGGAAGTGGGCCTGGGCGGCCGGCTCGACTCGACCAACATCGTCACGCCGCTCGTGTCGCTCATCACCAACATCAGCTACGACCACCAGGCCATGCTGGGCAACACGCTGCCCGAAATAGCGGGCGAAAAAGCTGGTATTATCAAGCCCGGCCGGCCGGTGGTGGTGAGCCAGTCGCAGCCCGAAGTGGCGGCCGTGTTCGAGGCCAAAGCCGAGAAGGAAAAAAGCACGCTGCTATTTGCTGACACGCGCTACGAGGCCCGCCTAGCCGCCGAAACTACCACTGACGAGGCCGCCCAAGCGGGCGTGCAACTGCTGAACGTATACCGCGACGGTCAGCTGTATTTAGAAAATGTAGAGTTAGGCCTGCTCGGCGACTACCAACGCCTGAACCTGCCGGGCGTGCTCGCTACCCTGGACGAACTGCGGGCGCAGGGCTTCGTTATCCCCGAAGCGGCCCTGCGCCAGGGTCTGCGCGAGGTCACGCGCCGCACTGGCCTGCGCGGGCGCTGGAGCATCCTGGGGCAGCGCCCGCTGGTGGTGGCCGACACGGGCCACAATGAGGCCGGGCTGCAGCTGGTGCTGGCGCAACTGGCGCGGGTGCCGCACCGAAATCTTCATATAGTTATCGGCGTCGTCAATGATAAGGACGTGACTAAGGCGCTGGCCTTGCTGCCCCGCGCAGCCACGTACTACTTCTGCCAGGCCGACATTCCGCGCGCCCTGCCGGTCGAAGAGTTGGCTGCACTTGCCCACGCGGCCGGGCTGACCGGGGAGGTGCACGGCCCGGTGCCAGTGGCCGTGGCCGCCGCCCGCGCCGCCGCCGCGCCCGACGATGTCGTGTTCATCGGCGGCAGCACGTTTGTGGTGGCCGAAGTGGCCGAGCTCTACGAGCCGCGATGAGGGCGGGCGCGGGCGAAAGGCAAGGGTAGCCGTAGTTTTGCAGCCCGTTTTTCGCTTTCTTTTAGTTTACTTGCCGTGCCCCGCATCAAGCTTCAGCGCTTCGCCGAAAATGCCACCCGCCCTAACATCGTAGAGCCGGGCAAAGCCAACTTTGGCCAGCTAGCCGGCCGCTGGGCGGCCGATTTCTTTCACAACGACCACCCGCTGGTGCTCGAAGTAGGCTGCGGTAAGGGTGAGTACACCGTAGGCCTGGCCCAATTGCACCTTGACCAAAACTTTCTGGGTCTCGACATTAAGGGCGAGCGCATCTGGCGGGGCAGCACCCGCGCCGAGGCGCTGGGGCTCCAAAACGTGGGTTTTCTGCGCCTGCTGGCCCATCAGCTTACCGAGCATTTCGCGCCCGGCGAGCTCAGCGAAATCTGGATAACGTTTCCTGACCCGCGGCCCCGCGACCGCGACATCAAGCGCCGCCTCACCGCCCCGCGCTTTCTGGATATGTACCAAACGCTGCTCGCGCCCGGCGGCGTGGCCCAGCTCAAAACCGACAGCGAAGGCCTGTTTGAGTACACAATGGAGGTGCTGGCCGCGCGCCCCGGCGCGGCTATCGACGTAGCCACCCGCAACCTCTACGCCGAAACCGACCCGGCTTTTGCGGCCGCGCAGGCCATTCAAACGCACTTCGAGGGCAAGTACCGCGCCGTGGGCGTGCCGATTAAGTACGTGCGGTTTACGCTCTAATGCGCGGTAAGTTTTAGCTTGCCGTTGCCAGAGAGCCAGGTAAGCGCAGGGGGCCTAGTGCGAATCGCTCAGGATGGTTTTGGCATTGAGCACGTGGTCGATGGCATTGTTGAGGGAGTTGAATACGTACTGCACGCGCCCCTCCTCGTCGAGCACGTAGGTGACGCGGCCGGGCAGCAACCCTAGCGCGGCGCGGGGCACGGCGTATTTCTTGCGCAGCTGGCCGCCCTCGTCGCTGAGCAGCGGGAAGGGCAGCGCGTTTTTGGTGGCGAAGGCGCGGTGCGACACCTCACTGTCGGAGCTGATGCCGATGACTTCGGCGCCCATCGCCTCAAATTCCTGGTACTGGTCGCGAAACGAGCAGGCCTCCCGGGTGCAGCCCGGCGAGCCGTCTTTGGGATAGAAATACAGCACCACGGGGTGCCCCCGGTGCTCGCTGAGCTTGAAGTTGCGACCGTCGGCCGTGGGCAAGTCAAAATCGGGGGCGAAGTCGCCGATGCGCAGCGCCCGGTCGAGGCCGGTGGCCAGGCTGGGGCGCAGGTTAAGCGTGAGCGGGCCCCCGGGCGCGGCCACGGGCACCGTGAGGTCTTCGCAGCCCACGTAGCCGACTACCAGCGTGCCGCGTGTGTGCAGGGGCAGGTCGAGGGCGAACTTGCCGCCCGCGTCGGTGGTGGCCACCGTGCTGGTGCCCTTCAGCACCAGCGTGGCCCCCGGCTGGGCGCGGCCCGCCGGCCCGAATACGCGGCCCACCAGGTGGTAGGTATGGGGCGTGGCCGGCTCCGCGCTGGCGGGTAGCTGCATGGTGAGCAGGCGGGCAGCGGCCGGGTGCGGGTGGGCGGCGGTGCCCTGCGCCAGGGCCACGGCGGGTAGGCCGAGTGTGAGAGAAAAAGCGGCGATAAAAAGAGCGTTCATGCGGTAGGGAAGGGGGCCGGACCTACGCCGCCGTTTCGGCGGGCGGTTTTGGCGAGGACAATCCTTTCGCTTGGTGCCGGGCTTTTCTATCCGAAATGCGGTAATTGCTGTGCGAGAAGCATGTTGTTATTTCAAGGTCGAGCTTCTTTTTAGAAAGAAAAACCGGCTACCTGCCTCGCTTGCGCAAGTGAGATAGCCGGCTCAGTGCGGGTCAAAACCGGCCAGCCTACGCTTCTTCTAGCGCCTCAAACACGGCTTCGAGCTCCGTGAAGTCGCGCAGGCCGGGCTTTATCTCGTCGCCGCCCGCCAAAATGAGGCCCGCCGGGTGCACGCGCTGCGCGGTATCGGCAGCCTGGGTGGGGTCGGTGGGGCCGGCCAGCCAGAGCGGAGCCTGCCGGGCCAGCTGGTGCCAGTACTCGTAGTCGGCGGGGTAGGGCTGCGGGGCTGCGGTAAAGAACGCAAAGCCCGCCGGCAGCGCCGCCGTGAGGTCTGCAATGGCGGTGGCGAAGTGCGCCTGATTGGTAATGACCGTAGAAGGCACCTCCACCAGCGCGGGCACGGCCAGCCCCTCGGGCCAGGCCTGGCGGGCGCGGTCGAGGCGCAGCAGCACGCCCGTGAGGCCGCACTCTTCGACCAGGCGGTTGATTTCGGGGCCGGCCACGTGGCCAAACTCGCCGATGATGTCGACGCCGGCCACCCAGCCGGCCAGTTCGCGGGCGGTGGCCGCGTCCACGGCGCCGGGTAGGCTGGC
>JAKONR010000181.1 GCA_022701825.1 Hymenobacteraceae bacterium
GCAGCGGGCTTTTTTGTTTTGCGTGCGCGCGGGGAGATTCGAACTCCCACACCCGAAGGCACCACCCCCTCAAGATGGCGTGTCTACCAGTTTCACCACGTGCGCAAAAGGCAATCGGCAACTTGGATTCGGCCCGTGGGCCGGCGTAGCTGAGGCGGCTAAGCGGGTGCAAATGTACGCTTCCATTCCGCTTTCCTGCAACTCCGAATTCATTATTTCTTAAAGAAAACGATGGCTACACGCATACTTCATTAGGATTGTGCTTATTTGGCAGGGTATTAGCTCAGCTATTTTTTTGAGCTTTTTCTTTTCGACCGATGGCTCTCAACTCTAATTCTGCCAAACGCTCCCTATTTGGGCGCTTTGCTGAGAAAACCACGCAGTACTCGGGCTCGACGCCAGTATTTGTAGGCGCGGTGGCGCTGGTGCTGGGCTGGGCGCTGCTGGGGCCGGTGTTCAACTACTCCGAAACCTGGCAGCTGGTCATTAATACGGGCACCACCATCATCACGTTTTTAATGGTTTTTCTCATTCAGCGGGCGCAGAATAAGGATTCGCTGGTGCTGCACCTCAAGCTGAACGAGCTACTGGCGGCCACCAAGGGCGCGAGCAACCGCCTCATCAACGCCCAGGATTTTTCGGAGGAAGAAATCCGGCTCATCCACCAGTTCTACTGCCTGCTGGCCGAGAAGGCCAAGCAAGACAACGACCTCGGCGAAACGCACTCGGTCGAAGAAGCCGAAGACAACCACCACGAAAAGTTGGCCGCCCACCGCGACTAGGGCACCTCGGGCGGCTGGGCATCGGGTCTCTACGCCCAACCTGCCACCAATTACCTAAACGCAAGAGAGCCCCGCCATCGCTGGCGGGGCTCTCTTTTTATCGGCTTCAAAAGCAGCCTAGCGGCGGCGCTTCTTGTGGCTGCTGGCTTTGGCCTTGGTCACCGTTTTTTTGGTGGCGTGGTGGCTTTTGGTTTTTGCTTTGGTTTTGTGCGCGGCGGTTTTTTTGGTGCTGCGGTGCGCGCTGGCTTTGGTGGCGCGCTTGGCCTTGCTGCTGCGGGTGGCGCTAGTGGCGTGGCGGTAGCGGCGCGTGCGGCTGTGGTGGCGCACGGCGGCGGTGTGCTCTACGGCGGCTACCTCGTCGGGGCGAGCCTCGGGGGCCTCGGTGTAGTGGGCGGTGGCGTCGAGCTCGGGCGAAGCAGTAGCATCCTGGTCAACCTGCGCGGTGGCTTTGGCTACCTCGGCCATCTTCTTATGCCGAATCGGCATCAGGAAATCGCGCTCGGCGCGCTCGCGGGTGCTGAGCTTTTCTTCACCGGGGAGCTTGGTTACGGTCGAGGTTTTATCGGTTTGGGCCTGGGCCGCTGAGGCGCTCAGGAATAAGGCACAAATAGCAATTAACTTCCGCATCAATAACTTACTCGTTGGTTAGAGAAACAAAAATAGGTTGTTGACTTTCACCACGCAAGGCTTTTCGGCTTCAAGCAGAGGGGTTTTTGCGGCCAGCGAGCCGGCCGCCGCAAGCCAACTAGCCCTGTATCAGCGCCCCTAGCTTCAAGCAGCGCAAGCAGCGCTTTAAGCCGGGATTTATCCTATTTGACCTGCCCCGCAATCTGCAAGCGCTGCCCTGCCGAGGTAGCCCCGAACTCGGGCGCGTACAGGCACTGCACCTGGCTGAGCCCCCCCGAAAAGTCGCCCGTCTGGCTGGCGCGCAGCCGGTATTCGAAGACGTGGGTGCCGCGCGGCACCTTGCTGAGGAAGAAGTTGGTGGCTGCGTCGCGGGGGCTTTCGTAGTAGCCGAGTCCATTTTGGTAGCGGTAGCCGCTGAGCTGATTGATGGGCTCCAGCCCGGCGGCGCGCTGGTCTTTGAGGTGCACGTATTCGAGGGCGCGGTCGGTGCGCAGCACCAGGCGCACCACCAGGGCGTCGCCCACGCGGAGCGGGGTGGCAGTCGTTATTTTTTCTAATGCGGGGCCGGTGGCGGTGCGGGTTTCGCGGTAAAGCTGGCGCTCGACGCTGAGCGGCGAGGCGGCGGGCGTCACCTTATCAATGTCCTCAAAATACTGCCAGTAGAGCGCGCCCCAGGCCGGGCCGGCGTCGGTTTTGGTGAGCGTGACCTTGCCCTGGGCGGGCTGGATGGCGGCGGCGGGCCAGGTGGTTTTGAGGTAGCCGGTGCCGGCCTGGGCGGGGGCAGGCAGCAGCTTTTCGCCGCCCACGGTGGCTTGCAGGGGCTGGGTAGCGGCCGTCCAGTCGGAGCCGCGCAGCAGCAGGGCGTAGCAGGCGTCGGCGGTGGCGCGGGTGCTTTCCCAGCTGTGAGTTTGCTTTTGGGTGAGCAGCCAGAGCTTTAGCTCGTCCACCGCTTGCTGGTCGTTTTTGACTTCATCGAATGCCTCGATGAGGGTGGCCTGGGTTTCGGTGGGGGCCTCGCGCCAATAGTAGCCGGGGCGCACGTCTTTCCAGTACATGCCCAAATCGGGGCTGTGGAGGGCGTTTTCGGGTAAGGCCCGCAGGATGTCCTGGGCGGCGGGAGCGCCTTTATTTTCGCGAAACAGGGCCAGGGCCAGCTGCGCTTGCAGATAGCGGGTGCGGCCGAGCCAGTGCTGGGCGGCTTGGCCGAGGTAGTAGGCGCGGGCGGCTTTGGCGGCCGGGGCCACGGGCAGCGTCGGCCAGAAGCTACGGGCGTAGAGCGCCTGGGTTTCGAGGTCGCCGAGGTGATTTTCAGTGAGCTTCACGCCTTTTTGTTGGCGCAAAAGTGTGTAGTCGCGGGCCTGGGCGTTGTCGAGGGATGCCACGGCGCGCTGCAAGAGGACGCGGGCCGCGCCGTCCTGGCTGGCGTCGAAGGCGTTGAGTTTTTTGAGCTTGCCGAAGCCGGCCACGATGAGCTGGGTGAGGTAGCGGTCAGTAGGCATTTTCTCGAACCACGGGAATGAGCCGTCGGGCAGCTGCATGGTTTGCAGCTTGGCGAGGGCGCGGGCGGTTTCGGCTTGCAGGCGCGGCTCGTCGAAGAGGGTGCTGAGGCGGGCGAGGCGCTCGGTTTCGCTTTGGGCGTCGCGCACCCAGGGCGTTTCCTGCAAGAGCAGGTTTTTGAGCTCCTGGTTTTGGGCGAGCTTGCTGGCCAGCTGCTCGCGCTGCTGGGCGGTGCCGCTGGCGGCCTGGCGCTGCCACTCGGCCAGCACGGTTTTGAAGCGCGGGTTGGCCTTAAGAATCTGGGCAGCCAGCAGGTTGGCGTAGAGGCGGTTGAAGGTC
>JAKONR010000436.1 GCA_022701825.1 Hymenobacteraceae bacterium
GGCATCGTGACCGTGAACCTGCAAGGCTCGTGCTCGGGCTGCCCCTCGGCCACGGTTACGCTGAAATCGGGCATTGAAAACCTACTCAAGCGCATGGTGCCTGAAGTGAAAGAAGTAGTAGCCGAAGGCATTTTGGTGTAAGCAGCGCGAATTAAAAATTGAGAAGTACAAATTAAAAATGGCCGCTCTAGCATAGTAGAGCGGCCATTTTTAATTTGTACTTCTCAATTTTTAATTCGCGCTGTTACTTCCGGTGCCGCTGCTTTACCGTAAAGTTGCGGCTCACGATGAAGCCATAGTACAGATTGCCGCTGAAAAACGAGCCGTCGGTTTCGGCGATAAACTGCTTTTCTACCAGGCCCTGCGAGTTGGTAACGTGCAGCTGAAAGATGTGGCCGCCGGTTTCGATGTCCACGCCCACGCCCACCGAGTTGTGCTGGCGGCTGGCCACGTAGCGGCTCAGCAGGTGGTGGTATTCGGCATTGACGGAAAAGCGCTTGGTGAGCTTGTAGCGCCCGCCGCCGCCGAGGGCGAATACGTCATTGGGCTCGCCCTCCCGCATTACGAGGTTGCGGTGTACGAGCGTGGGCACGAGCTGAAACGAAAAATCGGAGCTGAATTTGCGGCCTATCAGGGCCTGGTAGGTGTAGGCGGTGCGCAGGCCCAGCGTGCGCGGGTAGCCATCAGTGTACCTCTGGGTCGTGACGGCGGCCGAGCCCAGCAGCGTCACCGACACCGGCATGGCGTGCAGGCCGGTGCTTTGGCGCAGGGCGCGGTACTTGAGAAAGCCGTCGAGCGTCTGGTTGAGCGACGAGCGCCCAAAACCTGCCTCCAGACGGTCGCTGAGGGCGTATTCGAGCGCGATGCGCACCTGCGCGTTGTCGAACCCGAAGAGCGTGGCAGCGCCCTGGTTGATGGTGCCAAAATTGTGCGAAAACAGAAAAACCAGCGTGCCTTCGCCGGGCGTTTCCACGGTGTGGCCATTGATGAGGCGGGTGCTTTTAAAGGTGGCGTCGACCAGCTGGGTCGCGGCATCCTTCTTGGTTTCCTGCTCTAGCTGGCCCAGCAAGTCGGCCTGAGCCTGGGCAGCGGGCGTAGCCAGCGCGGCCAGTAGCAAGCCCAGCCCGGCAGCCCGATAAATAGCGGTAAATAATTGAAGCATAATAAAATAAAATACTAAAAATGGCAAAAAGCTAGGGGTGCGCCACCAGGGCCGGCGCTACGGCATCGCAGGCCAGGCTCACGCGCACGCTCACCGACTTGGCGATGTGCTCGCGCACGAGCAGCGGAATATCAATGGCGTAGTCGGCCGGCGCGATGTTGAAATAAGCAAACACGACCAGCTGGCCATCGCGTAGCTGGAGCGTGCCCGCAACGGCGACTTTATGCGTCACGCCGTGCAAGGTCAGCTGGCCCTCTACCTCCACGTTTTGGGTGCCGGCGGCCAGGGCTTTCACCACCTGCGCGGCATTGGTGAGCTGCCCCGTGAAAGTGGCCTTGGGATACTTGTCCGACTCCATGTAGTTCTCGTTGAAGTGCTCCTGCATGAGGGTGCGCTTGAACTGAAACTCGCGCACGGGCACCGCGAAGGCCAGTTGCCCGGTGCCGAGGTCGAACACGGCCGCCACCTTGCTGTTCTTGGCCTCGATGTCTTCCATAATGGAAGCCGAAAAGAAGGAGATGTAGCCGGTTTTGGACAGGTATTTGGCTTGGCCGCGCGCCGCCAGTGGCCCCGCCAGGCCGCCCAGCCACAGCAGCGGCCCCAGCAGCCACAGCCGCGAGCGGCCGACGCTTCGAAGAAAACCGGTCATGGGAAAGGGCAGAAAAAGGGGAGAAATGGGGCACCCGCGCCCGCGGTGCCGGGGCTAGTTGCTCGGTGCGCCGGCATCGACCCAGGCTTTGATGGTGGCAATCTGGCAATCCGACAGCTTGCCGCCGTTGTTGGGCATGGGCACGAAGCCGGGGTCATGCCGAATGTTGCCGACCAGGTAGCTGACATTGTTGATGCCGTTGGCGGGCGTGGCGTAGTACTTCACCTGGGTAAAGTCCTCCATATTAAAGGTTTTACTGCTCAGGGCCTGGTAGTTTTGCGCGCTGTGGCACGAGTAGCAGTTTTGCACCAAGATGGGCAACACGTGGTTTTGGTAGCTCACCGTGGTGGGCAGGTTGCACGGGGGAGGCGGCTCGTAGTCGTAGGCGTTGGTGTACGAGCAAGCCGAAAGCGCGCCCGCCACGGCCAGCACCAGCCCAAAAGCCACCCTGCGGCCAGCAAAAGCGATAGCAATGTTCTTCACGAAGTATGAGTTGTATTATATTGATAATTTATTGCTTGTTAATGAGCGGTATCATATGGCCTTGCAAGCGACATGCAGCGCATTAATGTACAAACATAGACTATAAAACAGTATTTTATCTTTGGCAGAGCGCTTGATTTTTATTAATATTAGTATCGGTAAATGAATTGTCAAAATAGTACTTTTAATTGGCTTGCAAGTAACTGTTTTTGTGCGGGGCTTTTACCTACGCAGGAGCTTAAAACACGGATTGTGAATAGGCTAAAAAACGCAGCTTGCCAGCACCTGCGCCGACCATGCTACTAACTGGTGGGCACAAAAAGAGCCCGGCCATGCGGCCGGGCTCTTTAAGCTAGTCGGGCAGTATTACACCGTCGGGCGCAGTTTGGGCGCGTCGGTCACGTTGCTGATATCCTCGCCGGCGGCCAGGCGCTCGCGCGCCTCCTGCTTGCCGTAGGTGTCGAGGATGATGGGCGTGGCGATGAACAGCGACGAGTACGTGCCGAAAATGATGCCGATAATCATGGCAAACGAGAACGAGCGCAGCGTTTCGCCGCCGAAGATGTAGAGCACCAGTACTACTAGGAACACGGTCGTGAACGTAATCATCGTCCGCGAGAAGGTCGAGTTCAGGGCCGGATTCACCACCTGGGCGAAGGTTAGCTTGGGGTCGTTGCGCAGGTATTCGCGAATACGGTCGTAGATAACGACCGTGTCGTTCATCGAGAAGCCGATGATGGAGAGCACGGCCGCCACAAAAATCTGGTCCATCTCATAGTTCAGGCCGAAGGCGCGGGCGATGGGGTAGGAGGCAATAACGAGCAGCGCATCGTGGAAAAGGGCGATAACGGCGGCCATCGAGTACTGCCACTTTTCGAAGCGGAACAGCACGTAGACGAAGATGCCAAGCAGCGTGAGCGCCAGCGATAGTACCGACGTGCGTTTGATATCGTCGGCGATGGTAGCGCCCACTTTCGAGGTCGATTTGATAACCGGCGCATCGGCCGAAAACTTGGCCAGGCCCTTATTCAGGGCCGCTACTACTTTCTTGTCAGCCACTTGCGTTTCGTCTTCGGAGAGGTAGCTGGTGGTGATGCGCATCCGGTTGGGCTGGCCGTATTGCTTCACTTCGAGGCCCGCGCCCTCAAAGGCCGGGCGCACGGCATCGGCCACGTCCGACGAAACCACGGCCTTGTTGAAATCAACTACGTAGGAGCGACCACCCTGGAAGTCGACGCCCAAGTTGGGGCCGCCTTGCAGGTACATTAGCACGAAGCCAATAACGATGATGATGGTCGAGGCCGCGTAGGCAATTTTGCGCTTGCCCACGATATCGAAGTTGACGTTCTGGAACAGGTTGCGCGAGAGGAAGGTCGAGAACGTAATGGCGCTCGTGGTCTTGCCTTTGATGAGGGCTTCGATGATGAGGCGCGACACGTACACCGCCGACAGGAACGAAGTGAGTACGCCGATGCCCAGCGTCACAGCGAAGCTCTGCACCGGGCCCGTGCCAAAGAAGCCCAGGATAATGGCGATGAGCATGGTCGTTACGTTGGAGTCGAAGATGGCCGAAAAGGCGCGGTTATAGCCGGCATTGACGGCATCGTGCAGCGACAAGCCGTGGTCAAGCTCTTCGCGGATACGCTCGAAAATCAGTACGTTCGCATCTACCGACGAGGCAATTACCAGAATTAAGCCGGCGATGCCGGGCAGCGTGAGGGCCGTCTGGAACTGCGCCAGCACGCCCAAAATCAGGAACATGTTGAAGAGCAGCGCGGCATCGGCCACGAGGCCGGCGCGGCCGTAGTACACGGTCATAAAGACCATGATAATCAGCAAGCCAGCCAGCGACGAGTACAGGCCTTGGTTGATGGCTTCCTTGCCGAGCGACGGACCAACTACTGCCTCTTCCACGATGCGGGTCGGGGCGGGCAGCTTGCCGGCTTTCAGCACCTGGGCCAAATCCTGGGCTTCTTCGATGCTGAAGCTACCCGAAATCTGGGTGTTGCCGCCCGCGATTTCGCTCTGCACCACGGGGTCGGAGTACACCACATCGTCGAGCACCACGGCCACTTGCTTGCCGATGTTGGCGGCGGTCATGCGCTGCCATTTTTTCGCGCCGCTGGGGTTCATGCTCATGCTCACCTCGGGGCGGCCGGTCTGGTCGTAGTCCATGCGGGCGTCGCTCACCACCTCGCCGGTCAGCGGGGCGGCGGTAGCGCCAGTACGGTCTTTCTTAACGGCAACTAGCTGAATGATAGACTGCTTGCCTAGCTCCTTGGGCTTGGCGTCGTAGAGCAGCGCCAGGTTGGGGGGGAAGGTGGCGCGGGCCTCGTCCGAGCGCAGCAGTTGGTTGAGGCGGGCGGTGTCGCGCAGGTTCACGCCGAGCATGCCGCCGGGCAGTTGCGCGAGCAGGCGGCTCAAGGGGCCACCCTGCTGGGCCTTGGCCGAGTCGGCTTTGGCGGCGGCTACGGCCGGCTTTTTGGCCAGCTTAGCGGCCAGCGACGACGAGTCGCCGGCTACGGCGGCGGTGGCTTTCGAGGTGTCGGCAGCCGGTGCGGCGGCCGTGGCTTTTTCCTTGTCGCTCAGCGTTTTGTCGAGCTGGCTGATGTAGGGGAAGTACTCCTGCGGGCTCCATACTTCGTAGAATTCCAGCTTGGCCTGGCCTTGCAGCAGCTTGCGCACGCGCTCGGGGTTGTCCACGCCGGGCAGCTCTACCTGAATGCGGCCGGTGCCCTTCACGCGCTGGATGTTGGGCTGGTTTACGCCAAACTTATCGACGCGCTTGCGCAGAATGTCGAAGGAGCGGTCGATGGCTTCTTCCTCTTCTTTGTTAATGGCCGACAGTACTTTAGCATCGCTGGTCGTGCGGTCGATTTTGCGGTCCTTGTTTACGGCATTGGCAAAAAGCGGCGCCAGCGGCTTGCCGGGCGCGGTTTCTTGGTAAGCCTGATAAAACAGGGTGGTGAATGGCGTGCCCGAGTTGGTTTTCTGGCGCTCCTGAGCCAGGGCCAGGGCTTTGTTGAAGGCGGGCTCTTTCGAGTTGCCAGCCATGGCGCGCACGATTTCAACGGGCGAAACTTCGAGCGTTACGTGCATACCGCCTTTGAGGTCGAGGCCGAGGCCGAGCTCGTTCTGGCGCACGTCGCGGTAGGTGTAGGGGCCAAAAACCGGGGCGCGCCACACCGAGTCGAGGTAGTGCTGGCGCTGGGTTTCGTTGAGCTTGCCGTTTTTGGTGGCGTAGGCCACGGCTTTGTCCTGCACCTGCCGCGAAACGTAGGTGAAGAACAGGAAGTACGCGCAGAGCACCGAAACCACGACGGTGAGCGCGATAATTATTCCTTTATTACGCATTTAGTAAGTAATGAAGTAGTTGCAATCAAAAAAGAAAAGGTAAAAAACGTGAATTGGAAACAAGGCCCGGAAAACCGGCCGAACAACGCCGGCTGGCTATCCATTCCTCATTTCCAATTTCTGAGTGAAAAAACTACGGGGCCTGCGGCGACAGTGCCGCACGCAGCAACCGCTGCCGGCTCAGCAGCGCCACAAAAGCGCGGCCCGGCCCCACGGGCACCGCCGCCACCGCCCGGCGCACCAGGCGCGGCAGCCAGCTGGCTGGGAAAGCCTCGGGTAGCCAACCCAGCGCGGCGGGCGGGGCCACGTAGGCCCCGAGCGGCGAGGCCGCTTCCAGCACCACTTTTTGCTTGATAACCGTGGCGCGGGGGGCGGCACTCAGCCGCGACTGCGCGGGTGCCCCCACTGGGCGCAACAAGCTTACCATCCGGCCATTCAGGCCCAGCAGCAGCAGCACGGGCAGGGCCACCAGGGCCACCCGCAGGAATTGCTTAAACTGAGAAATTGAATTGTACATAGCCGGGGCAGGGCTACAAATATACCTATTTCAAGCGGCAACTGCCAAGCAAGGCAATTCGGACGGCGAAAGTGCCAGTATTTTGGCTCTATGAAACAGATGTTGACTTGCTTATTTCTGCTGGCTGCGTTGGCGGGCCGGGGCCAAAATGTCACCGCTCCGGCCGGCCCGGCCGTGTCGGTCGAGGTCAGCCGCGTGTACTGCCTGGTGCGCTTCGTGCAAACGGTGGCCGGCGACCAATCGACCTACCGGGGCAGCCGGCGCGCGTTCGAGCAAAGCCGCTTCAACACGCCCGCCGCCCAGCGCCAGCTGCGCCGCTACCGCCAAACCGACCGCGACCCCAGCTACCAGCGCGAGGACTACCCCGCGGGTCGCATCGGGGCGCAAGTCAGCCTGCTGCCC
>JAKONR010000183.1 GCA_022701825.1 Hymenobacteraceae bacterium
GCATGCACTTCCACAGCTGGAAGCGCGGCCTCAAAACCGGCATGTACTACCTGCGCACCAAAGCCGCCGCCGACGCCATCAAGTTTACGGTGGAAAAGCAAGCCGCCGAAACCCTGGAGCCCATGTATGCCCAGAACCAAAGCGACATGGCCTGCTCGCTCGATAACCCAGACGCCTGCGAGGCCTGCGGGTCGTAATTTTTCTAAGTTTCAAATAGCTGTTTAGCAAAAAAGCCGCTCCACGTATTGGAGCGGCTTTTTTGTTGATAATCACAGAGAAAAGTGTATGAAAACCGGAAAATAAATTTTATATTTGCTAATCAACCATCCAGGCAATTGCTAAGAAGACTAGACAAGCTATAAACAACAAAAACGCCCTCATAGTGGGCGTTTTTGAAGGAAACGTAAAACTTGGCGGTTCAATGGGGCTCTTCACCCCAGGGCACGTTTCAAAAAGGATGCGAATGTAAACAACACAATCGAATCTACACTATGGAGCATCTGCTTAGCGGCTCTTTTTTGCTAAGCGCATACCATCATATTGTCATGGCTAGAAACACAGGCCAAAATTTTCGAATAGGTGCGGTAAAAGACCGTAGCCAAGTTTACAATCCAAGCAATGATACTTGGACCAAAAGAGCACCGAATGGTCAATTTATGGACCAAAAGGCCGATAATAAGCCTTTTAAAGGTGTAACGAAGGAGTCTTAAATGCTCTCGAAAGGAGCGGTTGTCGAAAGGCAGCCGCTCCTTTTAGTTTCCGTCCAAGTCACTGAATGAACATAGTTCATTCACAATCATTGAAAATCCGATGAGGAAAAATCTCAATAAAATTCCTGAACACATTATGGCTGCCATGGCAGCCATTGCAGGAGATGAAGTCGTTGTAGCAACGGTTTTGAAAGTCAGCCAAGCAGACTTAGTGCGTGGTAGGTATAGGAATTTAGGTTTGGTATTTGAGGACAATTCATTGGTTTTCGAGCCAAACTTCGTTCCCAATCCGGCAAGTGGCCGTTATGCCAAGACTAACACCGTAGGTAAGACTGTAGTGAGAAAGGACTTACCTAAAGTGTATAAAACCATATACATGGGTGAGCGACCCATCTTTGGCGATTGGTCGAAAGGTAGTTTCTCTCTAAATCAAACAAGGCACGTTTATCAGAAGGATTTCAAGCATCCTAGGCACCTGTCAATTGCCATTGAGTTGCTAGATACTTCCGAGGAAAATGGGGAGAAAGTATTTACAATAACTGTCTCCGTTGATGAGGTGCTCAGTAAGAGCGCATCTGATTTTGAGGAGCGTCTGCTCTTCAATCTGAATGTTTTGCAGGAGGCTACTTATAGCTCAGAGGTATTCACTACGAATATATTTGCTGCAAATGCCTCAGCAGCAGACTACCTCAAAACGCTTAACGTAGCCTGGGAAATATTTCCTCCTGGCGAGAGAGATAGGGACTTAGAAAAGATTCTAAGTAAGTATAGTAAAGTCACGGATGACTTGAAGCGGCAAATTCAAGCTCGATACGACTTGCTATTCAGTATCAAGCCTACTCCTGAGATAATAATCGGGGCAAGCGGCGTGAGGAAATATTTCGGGGCATTATTTGCTCCTGACCTAGCAGTATTCGAGAACTTAGAATACGGTAACGCTCTCTACATCATGTATGAGAACTGGACTGAACTCAGCAAGCTTAGCAGGACTGAGGTATTGAATCGTCCTGAAAGGGACTACGCTCGCATTGAGCACAAAAGAGGATGGGAAAATCGACTCAAGCAAGTGATTGCATCCAAACTCGGTGATGACGACACACCACCAGAGCCTGTAGCTATCGCTGCTTAGACCGGGTTCTTATGATTCCCCAGCCGCTGCCGCCCCTGGTAGCGGCTGCCGTGTTTGGGGGGCGAGCGAGCGGGGCGCACTTTGTAACTTAGCCGCCTGGAAACTCCGGCTTCGGCGGCGCACCCGCGCATTACCCTTGACCCCAACATTTGCCACGGGCAGCCCACGGTGCGCGGCCTGCGCTACCCGGTGCAGCACGTGCTCGAATACCTGGCCTCGGGTATGACGGAGGCTGAAATCCTGGCTGACTACGAGGACTTGGAAGCTGAGGACCTACGCGCCTGCCAGGCCTACGCGGCGGTTGCCTAGCTCAGCCTATTGCCGATTTCTACCAGCGGCTCACCGGCTGCCAATAGCTCTAGGGCGGCGGGTAGCACCGGTAGCAGCACTTGTTGCAGGCGCTCGTTGGAGGTATTGCCGGACGTTAGCCAGAGCACCTGCGGGGGCGGGCCAAAGCGGTCGAGTAGGCGCGGGAAGTCGGCGTCTTTGGTCAGGACTACTACGCCCGCCTGCTTGGCGGCCTGAAAGATTTCCTCATCATCGGCATCGCGCAAGCCTAGGTCGCGGACGGGGATGGCCTGCACGCCAAACTTCCAGTTGAGCCAGGCGGCTAGAAAGGGCGACAAGTGGGCATCGAGCCAGATGGTCATGCGGCTAGCCTAGGGTAGTCGATTTGGCGAGCGGCGTACTGCAGGGCGGCTTGCAGGTCGGCGGCCTCTAGGTCGGGCATTTCGGCTAATACCTGCTCAGCCGATAGCCCCGCGGCGAACAGTTGTAGCACATCGGCCACGCGAATGCGCATACCCCGAATGCAGGGCCGGCCGCCGCACTGGCGCGGGTTGGTAGTGATGCGAGACAAGACAGCTTCCATACAGCTAAAGTAACGAGAGTTTCCCCAGCCGCTGCCGCCCCCGGTAGCGGCTGCCGTGTTTTGAGGCTACTCGCGCTGGCGCTTAGCTTTACGCCACCTTTTTGCTCCCTCAAGCGCCTAGCTAAAAATGGCAGTCTCAGAAGCTGATTTGAAAGAGAATTACCGCCGGCTTCCCGATGCAAAGCTGCTGCGCATCGCCTCGGAAAGCGCGGCCAAGCTGCGGCCCGAAGCCTTGGTGCTGCTGAAAGAAGAGCTCCGCACGCGGGGCCTGGCCGAAACGGCGGAAAAAGCCATTGAGGTGCAATTCAGGGCGGTCACCGAAGCTGGCATTGCCGACTACTGCGCGCTGCTGCAAGCGCTGCCGTGCCCGGTGTGCCGCTCCACGGCCCAGCCACTCAATGCAACGTGCACGAGCAAGGTAATGAGCTTTTTGGTGGTGACGATGTGGAAAAAGCAGTTGGCCATTGCCTGCCCGACCTGCCTGGATAAGCTCAACCGCGACGCCCGCACTACCTCGGCGCTGCTGGGCTGGTGGGGCTTTCCGTGGGGCGTGCTACGCACGGTGCAAGCGCTCGTTGCCAATGGCAAAATGTTGAAAAATAACCACTCACCCTACCCCAATGACCTGCTGAAGGCGTTTGTGGCTGGCAATGCCGGCCGGATTGAAGCCGTGCGCCACCACCCGGCCGACTTGCAGGCCTTGCTCAAAGCCACCCCGCTGAGCTAAGTAAGGGCTTGCCACCGCGCCCCAACACCCGCGCCGCCGGCCGGGCAGTGGCTACAGCGCTAGCAGTGCCCCCAAAACTCCATCGACTACCTGTGCCATGCGCTCAAAATCGAGCGTGTCAAGCGTATCGCTGGCTTCGTGGTAGTGGGGGTTGCGTAGGAAGGAAGTGTCGTTAATCATCACGGCCTCGTAGCCGTAGTGCCAGTAGTTGCGGTGGTCGGAGAGGCCGGCCAGGGGCTGGCTGGCGGGCAGGTTGATGCGCTGGACATCAATGGTCGAGTGGGCGCGCATGAGGGCCTGCACCTGCTGCGTAAGCGCCTCCTGGCCCTGCTGGCCCACCACGATAATGAAGTTGCCGGTGCTGGGGTAGAGGGCCGCCAGCGCGGCATCAGGAAACTGCTGCGAGCCCGGCGCATCGCTGAAATAGCCAATCATTTCGTAGCAAAACATGGCGCGCACGCGGGCTTTTTCGGCGTGCAGCGACTGCGCGTGCACGGCGCTGCCCATGTGCTCGGTGGCAAAAAACGGTGGCTCTTCGAGCGAATACGCCACAAAATCGAGGCGGCGCGTGAGTGCGCCGGCCTGCGGCTGGAGCAGCCGCGCCGTTTCGAGCAGGCCAGCCACGGCGCTGGCGTTGTCGTCGGCGCCGGGCTGCTCGCCGCACACGTCGTAGTGCGCCCCCACGATGATGCGCTCGGCCTCGGGCGGGCCAAAGGAGGCGATGATATTGCGGTATTCCTGGCCCTCGGCCTGATACGGCTGCTCGGTTACGACGGCGCCGCCGAGCTTTTCAAACTCGGCCCGGATGTAGTCGGCCGCCTTGTTGAGCGAAGCCAAATTGAGGTACTGGCGGGCCGGCTCAATGGCCGTGAGAAATGCCACGTCGGCGTGCAGGCGGGTGGGGTCGGCGGCGGGCATAAGCGGCGAGCTAAGGAAGCGGATAACGGCCCCCCTTTCGGCCGGTGGGGCGGGGCCGGCAAGGTAGCACGCGCCTTGGCAAAAGTAAAAAAAGCGGCGTAAAGGCCGCCTTTTGGGCGCGGCGGGTAGCTGTGGCCACCGCCCGGCACGTATGCCCGCTTGGCGCATGCCTCACCCCGATATTCTCCGCAACCTCATGGCTACTTTTGAAGATACGCTCGGCGGGCGGCTGGCCCTGCTCAGCCCCGACCAACTCGATTCCGACCAGAAAAAGCTTTATTCTCAGCTCCAGGATACGATGGTGACCTGGGCCAAAAAAGCCGGCTTTCAGGCCAATACCTTCGACGACCGCCTCATCGGCCCCTTCAACGCCATGCTGCGCAGCCCTGTCATCAGCAAAGCCCTGCTGGCCGTGACCGCCGCCGAGGGCCAGGAAACGTCGCTCAGCGAAAAGGTGCGGCAGGTGGTCATCCTGACCGTGGGCGCGGCCTGGCAGGCGGCCTACGAGCTGTACGCCCACGTGGCTGTGGGCCGGCAGGCGGGCTTCGACGAGGCCACGGTGCAGGCGCTGGTGGCAGGCCAAAAGCCCGCCGCGCTCACCCACGACGAAGGCGTGGCCTACGACTTCACCCACCGCCTCGCCACCACTCACCAAATCGATGCCGGGCTCTACGAGCAGGCCGTGGTAACCTTCGGCGAAAAAGGCGTGGTGGACCTGATTTATCTGGCCGGGCACTACATGACCATCAGCGGCTTGCTGAATACGTTTGCCGTGCCCGCGCCCGCCGCGCCCGTGGCGGCCGTATAATGCGGCTATGATTCCGCTCATCACCCAAACGCCCCGGCTGCTGATACTGGCCGCCAGCCGGGCGCTGCTCACGGCCGAATTGCACAAGCCGCAGTACTTCCCGGTGCTGCTGGGCGCGGCCATGCCCGCCGACTGGCCCCCCGGCGACTACGACCGCGCGGCCATGGAGTACTTTCTCGAAAAGCTGACCGCCGGCGGCCGCGACGCCGCCGGCTGGTACAATTGGTACGCCCTGCTGAAGGCTGAAGGCGACGTGCCCCGCACCCTGGTAGGCTCGGGCGGCTTCACGGGCCCACCCGACGCGGCGGGCCTGGCCGAAATCGGCTACTCCATCGCCACCGAGTGGCGCGGCCAGGGCTTGGCCACCGAACTGGTAGCCGGGCTGGTGCAGCAGGCCGCCGCCACCGGCCTGGTGCGCCGCCTGGTGGCCCACGCCCAGCCCGAAAACCTGCCTTCGCAGAAGGTGCTGCTGGCCAACGGCTTCACCTCCACGGGCACCGACTTCAATGGCCAGCTGCGCTTTGAGCGGGCCGTGGAGCCGGCCCCGGCGGGGTAATGTCTGCTTGCCCGGTAAGCCCTAAAGGCCGCCCAACGCAGTTGGGCGGCCTTTAGGGCTTGGGAATATGCTGCCTAGTCGGGCAGCTGGTCGATGCTGGTGGGCTCGGTGCGCGGCGTGGCGTTCATCAGGTGCCGGTACTGGGCGCTCGATTCGTAGGCCTTGATGCGCACCCGGTTGATGCTGCCCAGCGGCCGGTGCTCGGGCAGGCAGTGGAAGGGGTTGAAGGACAGTACATCATCGGCGTACACGCGGCGGGCGGGGCTAAAGGCATCCTGCGCGGGCAGTACGATTTTGCCCAGCACCTGGTACGGGCTCTGGTCCTGCGGCCAGTCGATGCTGGCATCCTCCACGGGCATGGTTTTGAGGTCGGTGCAAAGCTGGGCGCGCAGCTCATACTCGGCGCCCTGGGTGCGGAAAAAATCCACCACCATGTCGCGGTAGGCCCCCGGCTCGCTCACGTCCATCTCCTTGCCGGCTAGCGCTTGCAGGTTCTCCGAAAGCGGGGCCACGCTGATTTTGGCCACGTAGTCGCCGTAGCGCACGGCCCCGAGCGTGGTGTAAGTTTCGCCCAGCATGTGGTTGTTGGGGTGAGCCTGCACCACCATATTCACTTCTTTTTTGGGGCCGCCCACATCTTCGAGCAGCTCCAGGGCTTTGTCGGCCAGCACGCCTACTTTGTTGATGGCGGTTTGCAGTAACTCGGGACCGTGGGCCAGCTTCTCGATGCGCAGCTGCATATCGTGGTAAGTTTTCACGTCGCCGGTCGGGATGATGGTATCGTTCACCATCAAAAAATCCTGGGTCACGGCGTCGGCCTCGGCGGCCAGAAACTTCTGGCCTGGCACGCCGATTATCTTCAGGGCCAGGCCCTTCACGGCCGGCTGGCTATCGGGCTCAATGGCACCCGGCGAGGTCGATAGGCGGATGATAACCGGGTAGGTTTTGGCTTCGGTAAACATACCCTGGGCCAGGTGCTCGGGCAGGCCCGGGGCCACGTGTAGCTCGCCGCGCAAGATGCCGTGGCTCTTGGCGTGGGCATCGCGGATGGCGTGGCGATTTTTCTCGAACATCAGGCGGGCCACGCGGGCCATCGAGGCCACGGTTTCGTCGCCTAGCTGCTCTTCGTTGGGTTGTTTTTCTTCGACGCCGTCAGCAAAGCGCACGTAGGAGGCAGGCAGGGGAGGAGTAGCCATGAAAAAGCAGGAATGGAAAGTTTGCTACTTACTTACGCCTGGTTGTGGTTCAGGTTGGCTAGCCGGTTCGGGTAGAAGAAGATAACTAAACCGTTTCAGGCTCTAGGCGGCTGACGGGTTTGTCCTTGGCTACCGGTGGCTTTCTGGCCGGGCTAAGCTAGCTGGGGCAGCACCTCGCGGGCGCGGGCCTGCACCTGGTCGCGGTCGTAGGCAAGCGGCAGGGCCTGGGCGGCCTCGGCTACGCGGGTGGCGTGGGCGTGCAGCACCGCCCGGCGGGCCGGCACCCAGGTGCGGCTAGCGGCTGTGGCCAGGGACGTGAGCAGGCGCACGTACACGGCAGGGTCGCCCTCGCCGGCGGTCAGAATCTGGTCGAAGGCCGTGTTGACAAACGTGGCAAACGAGGGCTGCACCGTGATAACGCGCACCGGACCGCCGTCGCCGTCGGTGCGCAGCGAATCGGCAAAGCGGCGGGCGGCCAGGCT
>JAKONR010000455.1 GCA_022701825.1 Hymenobacteraceae bacterium
CTGGCTTGCAGGTTTTCGCGCAGGCCGGCGTATTGCTCGGCGGGCAGCTGGCCCAGGGTGCGCAGGGCGTTGTCGTAGTCGCCCTGCTCAAACGACACCTGGCCTTGCAGGTACAGCACCTCGTTGAGGGCGGCGTAGGTGGGGTACTCGTGGCGGATGAGGTTGAGCATCTGCTCGGCCTCGGCCCACTGGCCCAGGCGGGTGGCGGCCACGGCGTAGAGGTAGCCCGCGTCGGCGGCCTGGGCGAAGTGATTGACGGGCTGCGCCAGGGGCTGCAACTGCTTCATGGCCACGTCGTAGTGGCCCTGGTCGAGCTGGTTTTTGGCGGTGCGGTACTGCACCAGTTGGCCCTGGGCAGCGGCGGCCAGGCTGAGCAAGGCCAGCGGCAACAGCAGTAAAAGTCGCCGGGGCGACCACGAGAAAGCCCGATAAAGAAGAGTCATGCGAGGGACTGATACGGCCCGGCGGCCGCGTTAGCTGCCGCAAAGGTACGCCCGGCCGGGAGGGGGCCGCATGCAGCCTGTTCGCCGCGCTTGCCTACTTTAGCGTTCTCAGCTCTTTCCTACTGTAGTCATGAATCTTACTATGCCCGTTTCCCGGCCCGCCCTGCGTCACCGGTTGCCGCTGCTGCTCGTGCTGGGCCTGTCGCTGGCCCTGAGCTTTGCGCTCATCGCCGTGCGCGTGTTCATTACCCACGAGCTGCTGTTCGTGTTTCTGCTCTGGAATCTGTTTCTGGCCGCCATTCCGTTTGCCCTGAGCGCCGCCCTGCACCTGGCCGCCCGCCGGCCCAAAGCCCGCCTTTTGCTGCCCGTGGGGGCGGTGTGGCTGCTGTTTTTTCCCAACGCGCCCTACCTCGTCACCGACCTCTTTCACCTGGAGCCCCGCGCCGGCGTGCCCTACTGGTACGACCTGGCCCTCATCATGTCCTGCGCCTGGAACGGCCTGATGCTGGCCTATTCGTCGCTCATCGACATGCACGCGCTGGTGCGGCAGCGGCTGGGCTTCTGGTCGGGCTGGAGCTTTGCCACGGTGGCGCTGGGTCTCAGCGCGTTTGGCGTGTATCTGGGCCGCTACCTGCGTTTCAATTCCTGGGACGTTCTCAGCAACCCGTTCACGCTGTTCTACGACATCGTGCAGCGCTTTCTGCACCCATTTCACAACTGGCAAACCTGGGGCGTAACGGTTGTCTTTTGGGCGTTTCTGTTGATTGGCTACGCCACGGTGCGGCTGCTGGGGCGCGTGGAAACGACGATTGAGCAGGAAGAGTACTAAAAGCCGGTAAATTGCTGTTTCTTCGCGCGGCATGAGCGGCCCAAGCGTCGCCGTATTAGTACTGTGGCTCACCCTCCCAGGCCGCTGGCTTTTGCCGCCACGCGGGCTAGCAGCGCCGGGCTGGGGCCGGGCCGAGGCAGAGGGCTTGGCCCCGCTCGCGGGCGTAGGGGTTGGTAATCTCGCCCACCTTGCGGACGCTCTGGCAATGCGAAACCAGCTCTTCCGAATGGCCTTCGCCCACGCGCGCGGTAGAGCCGCGAGAGGCGGCACCTTAATGTAGCCCCAGGTCAGGTGCCGGCTATAGTCGAGGGGCCGGTATTCGTCGCGTTGCAGCTAGTAGGTGCCGTAGCCTGCCAGCAGCAGGCCCTAAATTACTTTGAGGAAGGCAAAGAGTGGGGGTAGGCGGTATTTCATTGGTCAGTGGTAACAAAAAGAGCCGCTAAAGAACGGTTATGCTGAGCGCAGCGGAGTCGAAGCATCTCTATCGCCTTGTTGCTGGCGTCAGGAGTTAGTATGCCAAAGAGATGCTTCGACTCCGCTGCGCTGCGCTTAGCATGACCGTTCTTTGTTTTTGCCTCCTGTTAAATGCTAAATGTTAGTTAATTAAATGACTTGGCCCCGCTTGCTTTCCACCCGCCGCTACCCCGACCGCCCCGCCGAGGTGCCCATGCCCGGCCGCTCGCCCTACCTCGCCGATTATGACCGGGTCGTGTTCTCGTCGGCCTTCCGGCGCTTGCAGCGCAAAACCCAGGTGATGCCGCTGCCCGAAACCGACTTCGTGCACACCCGCCTCACGCACTCGCTCGAAACCGCCTGCGTGGGCCGCTCGCTGGGCCGCCTTTCGGCCCGCCGCGTGCTCGAAGCCGACCCGTCTATTGCCGACGAGCTGCCCGACTTCGCCCAGGACTGCGGCGACATCGTGGCCGCGGCCTGCCTGGCCCACGACATCGGCAACCCGCCCTTCGGCCACTCGGGCGAGGATGCCATTTCGGCCTACTTCGCCAGCCGGGCGGCTGAGCGCTTTACGACTGGCCTCAGCGCCGCCGAGCAGGCCGACTTGCAGCACTTCGAGGGCAACGCGGCGGGCTTCCGCATTCTCACGCACACCTACGCGGCGCTCAGCAGCGGTTCGGCCGGGCTGGGCCTCACGTATGCCACGCTCGGCGCGTTTACCAAGTACCCGCGCCCGTCGGTGGTCGAGGATGCCAAAAAGCAGGGCGGCGCGAGCGAGAAGAAATACGGTCATTTTCAGGCCGAAAACCCGCGCTTCCGGCTCGTGGCCGAAGAGTTGGGCCTGCGCCCCAAAGATGCGGTGGCCGGCTTCTACCACCGCCACCCGCTGGCCTTTCTGGTCGAGGCGGCCGATGATATTTGCTACCGCATCATCGACTTTGAAGATGGCCTCAAGCTCGGCCTCATCGACCACGAGCGCGGCCTGGCGCTGCTGCGCGAGCTGCGCGCCGCCGCGCCTACTGCCCGCCCCCGCGGCGCGGGCAGCAGCGGCCTGCACTGGCGCGACTGGCAGGAGGAGCTCGGCTACCTGCGCGCCACGCTCATTGGCCAGCTCGTCGATGAAACGGCCACCCGTTTTGCCCAGCACGCGCCCGCCATCCTGACCGGCACCTACGATGCCTCGCTGGTGAAAGAGCTCAGCGGCTACGAGCATCTGCAAGAAATACAGCGCCTCAGCATCGACAAGCTCTACCGCTCGCGCCCGGTGCTCGAAATCGAAGCAGCGGGCTTCGAGGTGCTCGGCGGCCTGCTCGATGCCTTTTTGTGCGCCATTTTCGACAAAAAGGAAAACCACCGCTCGCGCAAGCTGCTCGACCTGCTGCCCAATCAGTACCGCGCCATCGGCCCGCAGGCCGGCGCGTCGGCCTACGAGCAGATTTTGCTACTCACCGACTACGTGGCCGGCATGACCGACCAGCACGCGCTGAGCTTGTACAAGACGATTAAGGGAATCGAACTGCCGAAAGGCTTCTAACGCGCACTGTCCGTCATGCTGCGTTCCGCTCAGCATGACGAATGAAGCTCTAGCATCATCATTCTAAAAATTAACCTCGCTCTCATACAACGCCACCATATTTTCCAGCAGCGTTTCCAGCAGCTTGCGCCCTTTCCACACCGATTTCAGCTTGCTGCGAATCTGCGCCGCCGTTTGCACAAACTCTTGTTCTTCGGCCGTTTCATGCCCTTCAAAAGCTATTAATTGCTCGACCATTGCCTCCGTCATCTCCGGGTGAAACTGGAGGCCGACGACGCCATCGCCCCACACGAAGCCTTGCGCCGCGCACCCGGCCGACATGCCCACGCGCAACGCGCCCGGCGGCACCGTGAAAGTATCGAAGTGCCAGTGTAGCACGGCGGCTTTGTCGGGCCAGCCGCGCAACAGCGGGTGGGTCAAAGCTTTGGCCGAAAAGCGCACCGTCCAGAAGCCGATTTCAGGCGCGGGGTTAGGCCGCACCTCGCCGCCCAGCGCCTCGGCCAGCAACTGCGCCCCCAGGCAAATGGCCAGCGTGATTTTGCCGGCGCGGAGCGTTTCGCGCAAGAAAGCTTTCTCCTCGACCAGCCACGGAAAACGCGCTTCGTCGTGTACGCTCATCGCTCCACCCAAAATAAGTAGTCCGTCGAAGTCGGCCAAGGCCGGAAAAACTGGGTTCGGCTCGAACAGGCGCGTGTAGCTGAACGTGTGGCCGTGCGCGGCCAGCCAGTCGGCCGCGTAGCCGGGGCCTTCGTCAGGTAGGTGTTGAAGACAGTGCCAACGCATAGGAGGAAAAATAAAAACGTCTGTCATGCTGAGCTTGCGAAGTATCTTATCATGTCAGGTCTGATAAACCCCACGTGATAAGATGCTTCGCAAGCTCAGCATGACAGACGATTAAAACGGCTGCTTGAACCCGATTAAGTAGCCAGAAGAAATTAAACTACTCCCACTCAATCGTAGCCGGCGGCTTGCTCGAAATATCGTACACCACGCGGTTGATGCCGCGTACTTGATTGATAATCTTGTTGCTGACCTCGGCCAGAAACTCGTAGGGCAGGTGCGCCCAGTCGGCGGTCATGCCGTCTACGCTCGTCACGGCGCGCAGGGCTACCACGCGCTCGTAGGTGCGCTCGTCGCCCATTACGCCCACGCTCTGGATGGGCAGCAGCATGGCGCCGGCCTGCCAGGTTTGCTCGTAGAGGCCGCGCTCCTTGAGGAGGTTGATGAAGACGCCATCGGCGCGCTGGAGCAGGTCCACCTTCTCGGGCGTGATGTCGCCCAGGATGCGGATGCCCAGGCCGGGGCCGGGGAAGGGGTGGCGGTTGAGAATGTCGGCGGGCAGGCCCAGCGTGGCGCCCACTTCGCGCACCTCATCCTTGAAGAGCATCCGCAAGGGCTCCACGATTTTGAGGTTCATCTTCTCGGGCAGGCCGCCCACGTTGTGGTGGCTTTTGATGGTGACGGCCGGGCCGCCGTGCACCGATACCGACTCGATAACGTCGGGGTAAATGGTGCCCTGGGCCAGCCAGCGTGCCCCCTCTCCCTTCTGCGCCTCGCGGTCAAACACCTCAATGAAGGTGCGGCCGATGGCCTTGCGCTTCTGCTCGGGGTCGGTGAGGCCGGCCAGCGCGGCGTAGAACTCGGGCGCGGCGTTCACGCCGGTCACGTTCAAACCCAGGCCTTCGTAAGCCTTTAGTACTGAATTGAATTCATCTTGGCGCAGCAGGCCGTTATCAACAAAAATGCCGTGCAGCCGCGGCCCGATGGCGCGGTGCAGCAGTAGCGCCGCCACGCTGCTATCGACGCCGCCCGAGAGGCCCAGAATCACCTGGTCGTCGGGGCCGACGGTGTTTTGCAGGGCCGTTACCATCGAGTCTACGAAGTGCTCGGGCGTCCAGCTTTGGTCGCAGCCGCAGATGTTGACCACGAAGTTGGCCAGCAGCTGCTTGCCCTCGGTCGAGTGCGTGACCTCGGGGTGAAACTGGATGCCGTAGGTGTCCTGGC
>JAKONR010000462.1 GCA_022701825.1 Hymenobacteraceae bacterium
ATGATGTCGCCCCGGTCGCCGGGCGTCACGATTAAGACGTTTTCCTTGAGGTAGTTGAGGAAATTGGGCACCTGCATCGCCCCGATGACGTAGTTATCGACCTGGTTGCCCAGGCCGCTTTCGCCAAACAGCACCTTGGCCCCCAGCCCGGCCTGAATCTCGCGCATGGTGGGGTGCAGCAGGTTAGCATCTTGCGGCACTACGGCCAGCAGTACCTCGGCTGGCAGCTGGGCGCGCAGCAACTCGCGCACATCCTCGACCTGCGCCGGGGCAATGCGGTTGGCCACGGCCAGCAGCACCGGTACCTCGCGGGCCTCGAAGTTGCGGAGCAGCGTCAGCACCGAGCTCACGACCTGGGCCGTGCTTTTGCCCTCGCCCGACACCACCAGAATGACCGGCACGCCCAGGTTTTTGGCAATTGAGAGGTTGGCATCGAACTCGATGGCTGTGCCCGCGCCCACAAAGTCGCTGCCCTCCACCACCGTAAAATCGTAGGTGTCTTCGCAGTGCTTGAACTTGCGGATAACCGTGTCAATGAGCTCGCCGAGCGCGCCGGTTTCGAGCAGGCGCAGGGCCTCGGGGCGGGTGTAGGCGTAGGTATCGGCCGGGGGCAGCGCCAGCTTGAAGTAGCTCGTGATGGTAGCCAGCCGCGAGTCGGTTTCGGTGGCCGGGTCGTGGTCGATAATGGGCTTGAAATACCCCACCCGGCGGGCCTGCCCGAGCAGCATATTCACCAGCCCCAGCAGCACGAGCGACTTGCCGCTGTAGGGCTCGGCGGTGGCAATGAAAACGGCTTTTGTCATGCGGGGCTAAACGTAGGCGCGGGCGCGGGGTTTGGGCGGATAAAATAGCGATAATTACATTTGACTTGCAGAGGAAATTTCATCTACACGGTCACCTCCAAAACAAATTATTTAGCAGTGAGCTATGGGTATGAGCCTGGTACTTTTCAGAATTGCCGCTACGCATTTTGTTGAAATTAAAGCTGAGAATAAACCCGAAGCAGTAATAGCGTTAGCTACTGGCAGCGTGAGTTTTGACAAAACATTTCACGGTTTAGAGTACCTGCTAGTAAAGGCTGGGTTGCCACAAGCTACTGTAAATACGCTATTGTATCCCAACACAGCACTAGATGAGGAGAAAGCTGCTCAATTTGCAGATTTTGACTTCGAAAATGCCGATGAAGATGCCGTAATGCGGGCAGTAGACTACTTCGATGAGGCTATTTCATACATTGCCCCCGTCGAAGTAACAGCCATGTGTCAGGCACTGGCTTCAGTGACAGCCGAGCAATTTGGTGCAGCTTATTCATCGCGTGAGTTGAATGAAGCAGGTATTTACCCTGAAAACTGGCACGATAATGAGGCGCCCAATAATGCCTTTAATCGTACTGATACGGTGGCTGAGTTTCTGCATCTCCAGCAGTTTTACCAGCAAGCCAGTAAAGCCGGCGATTATGTGTTCTTCTTAGGTATTGCCTAAGCTGCGGATTCATCAATGCCTGTCTCATCCAGCCCCGCCTTTTTCAGCGCGTCGCCCAGCCCTTTTTGCAGCTTGGCGCTCGACTCAGCCGGCGCGTTCTCGTCTATTTTATACTGCTTTTTGAGTTGCTCCCAGTCTTCAATGGGGAGGAAAACGCCCGTGATGGTGCCTTTGGCGTCGGAGAGATACTTGATGTCCATGCGGAGGGGAAAATAAACAAAAGGGGAGCCGTAGCGTAGGCCGGGGCAGAAGCTACCTACGGTTTTTCGATGTTAAACGCTGCCTTTACCGCCCGCCCCGCCGCATGAGCCGCCTCCAACGCTGGTGGCTGGACCTCAATTCCAGCTTGTGGTTTGTGCCCAGCCTGATGGTGCTGGGCGCTATTGTGGTCGCCTATTTCCTGGTGCATCTCGACGACAGCATCGGCCACGAGTGGACCAAGCGGCACCCGCTGCTCTTCGGGGCCGGGGCCGATGGCGCGCGCGGGATGCTCTCGGCCATCGCTGGCTCCATGATAACGGTGGCCGGCCTCATCTTCTCGCTCACGCTCTCCACGCTGGCGCAGGTGTCGAGCCAGTACACCTCGCGGCTGCTGCGCAATTTCATGCGCGACCGCAGCAACCAGGTGGTGATGGGCTTCTTCGTCAGCATTTTCGTGTATTGCCTGGCGGTGCTGCGCACCATTCGGGGCGGCGACGAGCGCGTATTCGTGCCGAGCCTGGCGGTGGCCTTCGGGCTGCTGCTGGCGCTGGTGAGCATTGGGATGCTCATCTTTTTTATTCACCACATCGCCTCGTCCATCCAGGCGGCCAACGTGATAGGCGGCGCGGCCCAGGAAACCGAAAGAACCTTCGACAAGCTGTTTCCGAAGGAGCTGGGCGACGATGCCACGCCCGCCGAAAAAGCCGACCTGGCCGCCCTGGAGCCGTTGCGCTGGGTGCCCATCGCGGCCCGTGAATCGGGCTACATCCAGGGCATTGACGAGGACGAAATGCTGGCTTTTGCCCACGACACCAACGCCGTGGTGCGTATGGAATACGCTATCGGCAGCTACGTTACCAAAGGCTCGGTCTTGGTATCGGTGGCCGAGTACAGCGCTAGTCAGCAGCCGATTGATAAGCGAGAAGCCAGCCGCCTCCACCAGTGCTACAGCATCGGCAACCAGCGCCTCATCGACCAGGACGCGGGCTTTGGGCTGCGCCAGTTGGTCGATATTGCCGTCAAGGCGCTCTCGGCGGGCATCAACGATACTAGCACGGCCATAATGTGCATCGACCGGCTGGGCTCGCTGCTGGCCCTGCTGGCCGGGCGCGACCTCGGCAGCCCCGTGCGCGCCGAAGATGGCCAAGTGCGCGTTATCGCGCGGCGGCCCGATTTTGCCAGCTACCTCGCTACCGCTTTCGACCAGGTGCGCACCAACGCGGCTGAGGACGAGGCCATTTACCTGCGCCTGCTGGTGGCGCTGCACACCGTGGCCCAGCGCACGCGCCGGCCCGATTATCACCGCGTTATCGGTCAGCAGGCCGAACTGGCGCTGGCGGCGGCGGAGAAGAATATTACGGTCGAGTATGAGCTGGCGCAGGTGCGGCAGCGGCATCGGGAGCTGCGGGTGGATTTGATTGGCCTGAGTATTTAGCCGCGCGAACGTGGGCGCCGGGGGTAAGGCCTCTACGTTAGAGCAGTGCATCTAGCTTTAAACAAGCACTAAAACACAAAAAGCCCCGGCCATGCCGGGGCTCTCCAATGCAAACCTAAAAAACTACGCCGAAAACGACGAGCCGCAGCCGCAGGTGCTCTTGGCCTGGGGGTTGTTGAAGGTGAAGCCGCGGGCGTTGAGGCCGTCCTGAAAGTCGACTTCCATGCCCAGCACGTACATGGCGTGCTTCTTATCCATGATGAGCTGCACGCCGTCGAGGTCGTAGATTTCATCGTTGTCCTTGGCTTTGTCGAAGCCCAGCAGATAGCTCATGCCCGAGCAGCCGCCGCCCTGCACCCCGATGCGCAGGCCGTAGTCGGCGGGCACACTTTTCTCCTGGATGATATTCTTAACTTCGACTAAAGCGCGGGGCGTGAGGCCGATAGGAGGCGCTTGGGTGGCGATGGCCATAGCAGTATGATTTAAAATGAACTCAGCGTTACTACAAATATACGTCCGCGCCAAGCGCTTGCGCAGGGGTGAAACAGCAGAAGGCAGCCGCTGGTTCACGGCCGAAATATTGGTTGAAATGTAGGGTAAGCTTTAGCTTGCCGCTTCATACCATTATTTCAAGCATACCCGTTTTCTGGCAAGCTGAAGCTTACCCTACACGCAATGGACAGCACTACCTATCTCTTCGACCTGCTCAAAACCATTTTGCCGGCCATTATCGTGGCCGGGGCCATCTACCTGCTTTTCCGCCAGTACCTCGAAAAAGACCAGCAGCGCCGCCTCATCGAGCTGCGGCTCGACACCACCAAAACCACCCTGCCCCTGCGCCTGCAAGCCTACGAGCGCATGACGCTCTTTCTGGAGCGCATCGCGCCCAGCAACATCCTGGTGCGCCTGAGCAGCGGCAGCCAAAATGCCACCGACTACCACCGCCTGCTGCAACAGGAAATCCGGGCCGAGTACGAGCACAACCTGGCCCAGCAGCTCTACATCACGCCCGAAGCCTGGGACCAGGTGAAGCAAGCCAAGGAGAACGTGCTCACGATGGTAAACCGCGCCTTTCACGGCCTCGCCAACCCCCAGCAGCTGCGCGGCACCGAACTGGCCAAGCGCATCCTGGAAGGCCTCATGACCGACGCCGCCGACCCCACCGCCCAAGCCCTGGCCGTGGTGAAGCAGGAAGCCGCCCGGCTGTTTTAAGCGGTTAGTATGAAGCGTATAGTATGCACGCTGGGGCTACTGGCCAGCGGTAGCGCCGCCCACGCGGAAGCTGGAAAAGGCTTGCATTTCTCGACGGGCGAAGTCCTCTTTGCGCTGTTCATCTTTGGATTTGCCATCCCGGCGGGCCTGGGCGCGCTGGTGTACGCGGGGCTGAAGCTAATTAATAGAGACAGTAACCTCAGTCCCACGCTGATAATCGGGGGCTCGGTGCTGCTGTGGTGGCTGGGCTGGTGGGCAGCCTTGCACAAATAGCTAGCGGTTGCCACAGATGCCAGCAAGCCTCTCCTAGAATTTGTATGACCAAACAACGCATTGCCATCGACATGGATGAGGTCATGGCCGACTCCATCGCCCGCTTTCAGGAGTGGTACGACCGCGATTTTCAATTGGAATTAACCCTGGAAGCCCTGCGCGGCAAAAACCCGCGCGATGTGGTGGCGCCCGAGCATCAGCCCGCCCTGCGGGCCTACCCCAATACCGAAGGCTTTTTTCGCGATTTGCCGGTGGTCAAAGACAGCCAGCAAATAATCAAAGCGTTAACCGAAAAGCACGAGGTGTTCATCGCCACCGCCGCGATGGAGTTTCCTAATTCCTTTCTCGACAAGTACCAGTGGCTCCAGCGGCATTTCCCGTTTCTGCACTGGCGCAACTTCGTGTTTTGCGGCGACAAAAGCATCCTCAACGCCGATTACCTCATCGACGACAACGCCTACAATTTCGACGGCTTTCGGGGCGAAGGCCTGCTGTTTGATGCGCCGCACAACGCGCTCGAAACGCGCTACCGGCGCGTGCACAGCTGGCAGGAGGTAGCGGAGATTCTGCTGTAGGGTAAGCTTTAGCTTGCCAGCGCGCCGCGCATCAAGCGTGTGCTGCTACGCGCTGGCAAGCTAAAGCTTACCCTACACTTGCCAGTGCCAGCTGCCCGGCGCGCTCGTAGCACTGCTCGTAGAGCGGCACGATATTGCCTACGGCAAACTCCTGGGCCCGCGCTAGCGCGGCGGCCTTAAAGCGCGGCAAATTCTCATCGTCAAGCACGTAGAGGGCGTTTTTGACCATGTCTTCCACGTCGCCGATGTTGCTCAGCATCCCGGTTGCGCCGTGCACGTTCAGCTCGGGGATGCCGCCGGCGTTGGTGCTCACGACCGGCACTTCGCAGGCCATCGCTTCGAGCGCGGCGAGGCCGAAGCTTTCGTTTTCGGAGGGCATCAAAAACAGGTCGCCCACGCTGAGCACTTCTTCCACGGCTTCGAGCTTGCCTAAAAAGCGCACGTCGCGCTGGCAGTCGAGCTCGCGGGCTAGCTTTTCCATGCGCGAGCGGTCGGGGCCGTCGCCCACCAGCAGCAGCTTGGCGGGGATAACCTGGCGCACGCCGCAGAAGATGCGCAGCACGTCTTCGACGCGCTTCACGGTGCGAAAATTGCTGGTGTGGATGAGAATTTTCTCGCCCTCGGGCGCGATGGCGGCCCGGAAATGCGCCTTATTTTGCTTTTTAAAGCGGTCGAGGTCAATGAAGTTAGGGATGACCTCAATTTTGTGCTCAACCGGAAAATACGCGTAGGTTTCGCGCCGCAAATCGTCGGACACCGACGTGACGCCGTCGCTCTGGTTGATGCTGAACGTGACCACCGGCTCGTAGCTGGCATCCTTGCCCACGAGCGTGATGTCGGTGCCGTGCAGCGT
>JAKONR010000466.1 GCA_022701825.1 Hymenobacteraceae bacterium
GCAATACAAGCTCACCCTGGCGCTGGCCGAAAGCTGCACCTGCGGCCTAGTAGCCGCCCAATTGGCCCCCGCCGAGGGCATTAGCGACGTGCTACTGGGCTCGGTGGTCACCTACCACGCGCTGGCCAAGCAGCAGCTACTCGGCGTGAGTCCCGAAACCATTGACCTCTACTCGGCCGAAAGCCAGCAGACTACCAACGAGATGGTGATGGGCTTGCACCGCCACCTACCTCAGGCCGACGTGTGCGTGGCCGTAACCGGCCTCTGCGGCCCTGGCCCCTCGGCTACGCCCGACAAGCCAGTAGGCACGGTCTTCGTGGCCGTATTTATCGACAAGCACATCCACGAATTTCGCACCCATTTCAAGGGCGATGCGAACAGTATGCGCCAGCAGGCGGCCAATTTTATTTACCAGCACCTCACCGACCTGCTCACCCGCCTGCAACCCCTGAAATCGGAACACGAGTAATTCAATGAGCAATGAGCAATGAGCAGGATACTGACTGAGTCTGCTCATTGCTCATTGAATTACCGTCACTTTCATGCCCACATCCTGGTCGGGCCACTTGTCGTTGGGGTTCACAGGCACCTGCGAGATTTTTTCGACTACGTCGAGGCCTTCCGTCACCTCGCCGAAAACGGTGTAGAAGCCATCGAGCGCGGGCACGCCGCCCTGGGTGGCGTACACGCTGAGCTGCGCGGGTGTGAGGGGGCGGCTAGCGGCGCCTTTCGCTTGGGCGGGCGTCAGCTTTTTGCCAAGGGTGAAGTAAAAATCGGTGTTGGAGGACAGGCGCTGTGGGTTTTCCTCGTCGTCGTAGCGGGCCATACCCAGCGCGCCTTTGAAGTGGAAGTGGTTGGGGCGCACCTCGGGCGGCAGGCGGTAGCGCCGCAGCACAATGGTGCGCGACTCGCTCGTTTGGCCGCCCTGCACGGCAAAGCCTTTGATGACGCGATTGAACACCGTTTCGTCGAACACGCCGCGCCGGGCCAGCAGCAGAAAATTAGCCTTATGGATGGGCGTATCGTCGTAGAGCTTCACCCGAATCTTGCCCAGGCGCGTCTCAAACAGTACTTCGGAGCCGGGGTATTGCCGGCCGTAGGCGAGTAGCGCGGCGGGCGCAGTGCTGTCGGTGAGGGTGGCGATGTCGGGGCCGGGCAGCGTGGGCGGCGCGGTGGTGGCGGTTTTTTCGGGGGCCGGGTTGCAGGCGGCGAGCAGCGCCAGGGCCACGAGCGGCGAGAGGATGCGGAGCATAGTAGTACAACAAAAATTATTTCTCGCAGAGGTGCGCAGAAGCAAAACGCAGAGGTTGGCAGAGGCTCGTTGTTCAGCTCTGCCAACCTCTGCGTTTTGCCTCTGCGCACCTCTGCGAGAAACCCTATTTTACCAATCCAGCGGCTTGCTCTTGCTTTTCTCGGTGCCGGCGGCGCCTTTGGTTTTGGTTTTCACCTTGGCCGGGGCGGCGGGGGCGGGCACCTTGATGGTAGCGCCGCCGGGCGCGATAGGCGCGGGCTCGGGCGGGGGCGGCGGCAGGGCGTCGTTGGGGTCGGCGGCTTTCACGTCGTCCACGGCGGCGGCTTTTTTCTCTTTTTGCATGGCCAGCAGCAGCTGGTCTTTGGGCAGGGTGTTGGCCTTGTAGGCGCGCAGCTGCACCTCCAGCGAGTCTTGCTCGGGCTTGCGCAGCTTGGCGGGGGCCATGAGCTTGCCGAGGTCGGGGCGGCCGGCTTCCTGCCAGGCGGTCAGCCAGAAGGAGGCTACCATCGGGGCGGCGGTGCGCATCCGGTAATCGACCTGCCCGCCCACCAGCTTGTTGTACTCGTCGGCGAAGGCGTCGGAGTAGCGGCGCTGGGTTTTGCCGAAGCGGTGCGCGTAGGTGTACTTAGTTTGGGGCGTAAAGCCCTTGCTGGCCTTGGTTTCGAGGTCGAAGGTGGCCGTGAGGAAGCCGTAGCTGTTCTGGATAACCAGCCAGATGGCGTCGAGCGGGTTTTTCAGCACCTTGGCTTCTT
Organism: Hymenobacteraceae bacterium; assembly: GCA_022701825.1. GTDB lineage: Bacteria > Bacteroidota > Bacteroidia > Cytophagales > Hymenobacteraceae > Hymenobacter. Next base: position 2,005 of record JAKONR010000466.1, read on the forward strand.
CGCCGCCACTGGGCACGTCGAGCTTGTAGGTCTGGATGAAGCGCTCGGGCAGCTGGCTTTCCCAGAGGCTATGCAGGCCGGCCTGGTTGGTGAGCTGCCCGTCGTAGTTGACGGTGGTGTGCAGCGGCACGAAGGCATCTTCCACGTAGTGCGCCAGCTCGGCCGAGTACAGCACGATGCCCGCCGTGTCGCGCTCGCTAAAGGCCGAGACAAGCTTGTTTTTGGTTTCAATCACCGTCCAGGGCACGGTACCGTACTTACGCAGGGTGTCGGCCGAAAACTTGTCCTGGGCGGCCTCATACTCGCGGGGCACTTTGGCGAAGGGATTGTCTTCGCTGTAGTGGTCCATGTCGATGAAGTGGCGCGTGGCCTCGGTTTTGTCCTGGTTGCGGCGCTCGTCGGGGGCGGTGCACAGGCGCACCATTTCGGGCAGGTGGCGGTAATAGAAGGCCTGCATACTGGCCGGCAGCTGGTACACGGCCACCTGCGTGATGACGCGGTGCCCAAAAAAGCCCCAGGCGCGGGCAGCCGGAGCCAGCGGCCCAAGTAGCGCGGCGGCCAGGCCCAGGGTGAGGAATATTCTTTTCATAACGTAGCGGGATAAGTAAAATAGGGGTAGCGTCGATTTGAACGGGCCGAAGTTCGGCAGTAGCGAGTAAAGTTGGGGAAACAGCCGCGAAAAGGCGTAATCCTCCCCTACTCCACCGCCAAGGCGTAGGTGGCTAGTTGGCTACCCGCTTGCAGCCGCAGGTGGTAGAGGCCCGGAGCCAGCCCTAGTAGGGGCAACTCGGCCGTGGTGGCGGCAGGGGCGAGTGGCACTTGCTGGTGGCGCACGGCCCGGCCCAGGGCGTCGAACACCGTGAGGGTGGCCTGGGTGGCACTGGCCACGGCGGGCAGGCGCAGTTGCACACTTGCGTGGGCTGGGTTAGGATACAGCGCTACCTCCACCCAGCGGCTTGGGGCAGCAGTGGCCAGAGCCGCATCGTCCCACAGCCGGGCCCAGTAACCCAACAGATTACTGCCCGAGCCAGTAATAGTTTGACTGCCGAAGCTGACGGGCAGCGACACCACGCCGGCCGTGTACACGGCGCGGCCCACCACGGACAGCGCGGCTAGATAGTTGTAGCCAGTGCCCCCGCCAGCCTGCTGGGCCCAATCGAAGCGGCCGGCGGCCCCCGTATCGGTGAGGCGGGCCACGAAGATGTCGCCCCCGCCAATGCGAGTTAGCGGTATTTGACCGAAGTTGATAGTTGGGCTCTGGAAGTAGCCCGCCAGATACACGCCGCCTGCATTGCTCACTAGCGCAGTCGGATTTTCGTAGCCCGTGCCGCCTACCCGCTGCGCCCAGCCAAAGCTGCCGCTACTACCCGCGTCGGTGAGCTTTACTATAAACATATCGAGGTCAGTGCTAGAAGTGGCCGCTAGCGTAAATGGCCCAAACGTAGCCGCCGACCCCTCAAAAGTACCCGTCACGTACACGCTTCCACCCGTGGCGGCGATGCCGTTGGCCGTATCGCTGCCCGTGCCGCCCGCCCGCTGCGCCCAACCAAAGCTGGC
>JAKONR010000468.1 GCA_022701825.1 Hymenobacteraceae bacterium
GCACCTCGCGCACGGCCCGCCAGCGCCCGCGCCAGGGCAGCAGCGGCAGCGAGTAGCCCAGCGCCACGGCCGCCAGCGGCAGCAGCAGCGGCAGGTAGTGCAGCCAGCCGCCCAGCAGCAGCAGCACGGCCCCGGCCAGCGCCGCCGCGCCCGCCAGCCCGGCCAGTGCCCAGCGGTGCCGGTGCTGCCAGGCTTTGCGGCCCGAGGTGCCCGCCGGCTGCCGGTGCTTGAAGGGCAAGGCCGCGTCGAGGTTGTAGCAGAGCAGCGTGACGGCAAAAACCAGGGCCACCGCCTGCCACCCGGCCGGCCCAAAGCCGCCCGGCAGCAGGTGCAACACGCCCGCCGTTTGGGCGGCCGCGGCCGCCGCCAGCCACACGCTGCTATAGAGCAGGGCATCGAGCAGGCGCAAGAGCGGCGGGCGGCGGACGGGCATAGCAGGCAAGGGGGCGAAGCGCAGCTTCGCGGGGCATCAACGCAGTTGCGGACTCAGGGTGCGGAAAACCAGGAAAGGCCAGCTTAAACTGTCGGCAACCCTCACTTTATTCTTAAGCACCAGCGCAAAAGTCAGCCCCGGCCGGCTTTTTGGCCAGCGCTTAGCGATAATAGTTCTGGTTCAGAATTGCTTGTTCCACAGCGGGTGGCACCAGGTAACGGATACTTTGCCCCGCCCGCACGCTGGCCCGAATAAACGTAGCTGATACGTCGAGCAGCGGCGCCTTGACTACCTGAGCGCGCAGAAAAGCCGCCAAATCGGGCAGCTCGGCACCGGGGCGCGGGTACACGTAGAGGTCAAACTCGCGCAGCAGCCGGTCGGCAGCGCGCCAGCGGGGCAGGCCGGGCAGGTTGTCAGCGCCCATCAGCAACACAAAATCGTGGCTGGGGTGGCAAACGCGCAGGGCATCGAGGGTGGCGATGGTGTAGCTCGGGCGCGGCAAACTCAGTTCGATGTCCTCGGCGCGCAAGCGCGGATTATCGGCCACGGCGAGTTGCAGCAGGGCTAGCCGGGCGGTGTCGGGTAGTAGCTCCTCCCCTACTTTGAATGGGCTTTGGGGAGACACCACCAGCCAGACTTCGGCCAGGTCGGTGCGGGTGGCAAAGTACTCGGCCAGAATAAGATGGCCCGTGTGCACCGGGTTGAAGGAGCCAAAAAGCAGGCCCACGCGTAGGCCGGCCGGGGGCACGCCTACCCCAGCTACTGGCTCGGCGGCCGGCTGGCTCATAGCGTTTCGGCCTCGGGCTGAATGAAGGCGCGCACCAAGCTTTCGGCGTGGGCGACGGCCTCTTCGAGGTTATCATTCACGACTACCTTATCGAACTTGTCCTCGAAGGCAAGCTCGAACGTGGCTTTGTATACCCGCGAAGAAATGCTGGATGTAGAATCGGTAGCGCGGGCCGTGAGCCGCTGCGCCAGCGCCTCAATGGACGGGGGCCGCACGAAAATAGCCAGCGCCCGGTCTTGGTAGAACTGCTTGATGCTGAGGCCGCCCTTCACATCCACGTCGAGGATGGCGTGCTTGCCCAGCGCCCAAATGCGCTCGATTTCCGATTTGAGGGTGCCGTAAAACGCGCCCTCATAAACTTCCTCCCACTCCACAAACTCGTCGTGGCGGATTTTATCCTGAAATTCCTCGACCGAGATGAAGTGGTAGTCCTTGCCATTTACTTCGGCCCGCCCCCGCTTGTCGCGGGTGCAGGCCGAGATAGAAAAGCTAAGGTCAGGCACTAACTCCATGAGTCGGTGCACGATAGTCGTTTTGCCGGCACCCGATGGGGCCGAGAACACAATGATTTTGCCCTGCATAGGGCTGCAAAGCTAGGCCATTTCGGCGTGCAAGCGCGCCATGATGGCGTGCGACAAAGCCGCAGGCACCTTCTTTTTGTCTACCTTCTGCTTGACGAAACCCACAAACACCTTCTGCTTTTCGATGCTGTCGAAGCACGGCGAGCAGTCGTCGGCGTAGTGAATGAGGTAATCTGCGTCGTCTTCGTTGAGCACCCGGCCCTCCAGAAGCTGGTCTAATACAATGTTCACGCGTTCACAGTCGGCTTCGTTGCCAGTGGCAAGGGTTACCGATGGGTTGGTTGTAGTAGCGGTGGCTTCCATAAGGGCTTTGAAGGGGGTTTTAGAAGGTGAAAAATACGGCGGAAGACGTGCTATTCGTCGTCATCCTTATCGGCGGCATCAACGGCCGAATCTACCGCATCGTTCCCATAGCCCATCGAAGTGGCATATTTTTCAAGTTTCTCTTTCAGGAAATTACGCGCCCGGTGCAGGCGCGAGCGCACCGTACCAATCGGAATGTCGAGCACTTTGGCCATTTCCTCGTAGGTGAAGCCTTCGAGGTCGCACAAGATGATAACCGTCCGAAAATCAACGGGTAGCGAATTGAGCGCGCTCGCCACCTCGTCGCCGATGAGGTCGCGGGTCGATTGCTGCCGCAGGTCCGACGACGAGGCGCCGGTGTCGGCGTCGCCCTCTACCTCGTCGGGGTTATAATAGCCTTCAACTTCGCTGTAATCAACCTTGGCGGGTTGCTTGCTTTTCTTCCGAAAATCGTTGATAAACGAATTTTTCAGGATGCGGAAAAGCCAGGCCTTGGCGTTGGTGCCGGGCTCGAAGTACTCAAAAAAGCGGTACGCCTTGAGGTAGGTTTCCTGAACGAGGTCGTTGGCGTCGTCCTCATCCAGCGTCAGGCGGTAGGCGA
>JAKONR010000477.1 GCA_022701825.1 Hymenobacteraceae bacterium
ACCAGCTTCAACCCCGACGAGCTATTCGGCTACAGCCAGTCGGCCGCCGATGGCCTGGCCCAGGCCCGCCAAAGCCCCGAGTACCAGCAATACCTCGCCGAGCAGGCCCAGGCCAACGCCGCCCAGCCAGCCGACACGCACGCCCACGCCGCCTAATCTTCTCATCCTCATGCCTGTCACGCCCCTGCCTTTGCTACTGCCGGCCGTGGACCTCTCCGACGTGGAGCAGGCCACCGAGCAAGCCGGCCACGACCTGGAGCAGGCCCTGCTGCCGCTTTTCCTCTACTGCGAAAAGACCCAGGGCCGCCCCGAGCTTTCGGAATACCAGTTCCGTCACCTGCAACTGATTCGCGCCGCCCTTGATGCCGTGGCCGCCTACTCGGTGCAGGTAGAACAGCGCCACACGGCCACCCAGGCCAACGTCACGGCCCTCAACCGCCAGCTGCACTACGCCTACGACGCCGCCAAGCCCCACTCGCTAGAGCAGGCCCTGCTCATCGACTGGCAGAGCATCGCCCTGAACCTGCTTGACCGCCTGCGCCGCCCCACCGAGGCTCCGCTTTCGCCCCTGGTAGCCCGCCTGCGCCAGCTCCCCGCCTTCGAGTACAGCCTGGCCCGCCTCGACTGCCCGCTCGACGTGCGCCAGCAGCTGGCCGCCGTGTCCACCCGTTACTTACCGCCGCCCGCCCATGCCGCCTAACCTGCACCGCTTCACCACGCAGGCGGCGCACCGGGCGGCCCCCACCGCTCCCGAGCGCCCCCACCCCGCCGACGCGCTGCTGACGGCCACGGCCGCCTGGGCCGAGATGAAAGACGCGTGGTTCAACGAAGACCCCAACGGCCTGCCCACGCACTTCCCCACCATCGCCCCGCACTGGTCGTGGCTGCCCGACGAGGTAACGCTCGTCACGGGCTGGCCCGGCCACGGCAAGAGCGAATTGATGCTCCAGCTCATGCTCACCAAGAGCGTGTACGACCAGTGGAAGTGGGCGCTCTACGTGCCCGAAAACATGCCCGCCCGCCGCGCCCTCAACAAGCTGGTGCAGAGCTACGTCGGCCGCACCACCAACCCGAAAGCCGGCCCGGCCCGCATGAGCTTCGGCCAGTACGAAGACGCCGCCGGCTGGATACTGGAACGCTTCCACCTCATCAACCCCCGCCGAGCGGGCTCGCTGGGCGAGTTGCTGCCCGTACTCCAGCACGCGGTCAAAACCCATAAGGTCAACGGCTGCCTCATCGACCCCTGGAACGCCCTTTCGACCAACCTCAAGGAGTACGGCGGCCGGGAAGACGAGATGCTGAAAAGCCAGCTCAACGACGTGCTCGATTTCGCCGAGGACGAGCACCAGTGCGTGGTGGTGTGCGCCCACCCCTCGGGGGATGCTCGCACCAAGGACAAGGACATGAACCTGAAAGTACCCGACCAATACAGCGTGAGCGGCGGCCGCATGTGGGCCAACAAGGTTGATAACTTCCTCGTGGTGCACCGGCCCTACGCCGACGACGACCCCACCAACACGGCGGTGGACTTCTACGCCCGCAAAATCAAGCAGGAAGGCCTCGTGGGCATGAAAACGCCCAAGGAAGGCGTGCGCCTGAGCTACGAGCGCGGCACTTCGCGCTACCTCGACCCCAAGCTCGGCCACGCCCCACTCGACGTGAAAGCTATTCAGAACTACCGCCAGCACGGCACCAACAACCCGGCCCCCGCTACCCAGGGCTCCGTGCCTTTCCGCACCGACGGACCCAGCGACTTCGACAACTGGCACCCCCACGGCAAACCCATTACCCTCCCCACCGCATGAGCTACAAGAAGCAGTACCCCGCCCTCAAGCCGGCCCGCCGCCACCTGCTGGCGCTGCTGCGCCGCACCCCCGGCCGCCGCACGCGCTGGTACCGCCAAGCCCAGCGCCGCCGCCCCTGGCTGCTGCGCGAGCTGACCGCAGGCGAGAAGAACCTGGCGCAATACAAGGGCTTGGCGGAACACCTTGCTTACCTACTGGAGCCGTTCCGGCGCACCCGCCCCAGAGGCCACCGCCACCTACAGGAACTGCTGCAAGACGCGGACACCCGCCCGGTAGTGGTGGCCCAGGTGCAGGAGCTACAAGCCGGCCTCGACCGCATCGCCCCCGAATACCGCCGCCACGGCCAGCAGCTTGACCACTGGCGAGCGCAATGGCCCCGCCTGACCGCCCCGGCACAGCAGCAGCTGCGAGAAAAGGATAAGGCCATTTGCCTCAGCTACTACCACGACGGCATCCACCTGCTGGTGAAAGAGGCTACCACTGATGTTGAACTCATCAAACGACTATGCCCCGAAGCCTTTGAGCCAACGCCTGAGCCGTGGGTGGACGCTGCCACTGCCAAGCCCGGCCCAACGCCCTACTCTTCTTAATGCTGCGCACCGCCTCCCGAGTCGATGCCAATCAGCCCGCAATCGTCGAACGGTTGCGGGCTATTGGTGCTTCGGTGCTCCACGTGCACCAGCTCAAGAACTGTTTCGACATCCTCGTCGGCTACCGGGGCCGGACGTTCCTCATGGAGATAAAAGCCAGCGAAAAGGATAAGCTCACTGCTGGCGAAGCCGAGTTCAAGCGCACCTGGCGAGGCTCGGAGTACCACATAGTCTACACGCCAGACCAGGCGATGGCCATCATTACGGCCCCGCCCAAACCACCGCACTAAAGCCCCGTTTTTATTGTTTAACAAATTGTTCTTTTGTATCTTACAGCTTTTCTTTCTTCTGCTTATGTCGCCCCACTATAACGCGGTTGAGCTTCAGCCTACCCCACCGCCCACACCGCTCATGCCCACGCTTACGGTCACCAGCAAAGGCGTGCTGCATCTGCATGCCAGCCTGCGTGAGCAGCTGGGCCTGCGCCACGGCCAGCCCATCAATCTGCTGCCACCTGGCTTCAATGACTACCACTGGTACCTCGACCTGCGCCCGACCGCCCCCTGCCGCGTAGCGTGGTACAATGATACCCGGCTGCGCGTGCGCGGTATTCAGCTGCCACCGGGCCTGGTAGTTGAGCCGCTGACGCTGCACCTAAGGACGCTCACGCCCGAAATCGCCAACTGGTATCCGCTTTTGCCCAATGCCTTCGCTACCGTCCGCTAAGCGCCGCCCCTGGCAGCCTGCCCTCGCCAAGCGTGAGTACGTGCAGCACGCGGCCCGTGATGGCCGCTACGACACGGCCGCCTGGCAGAAGGTGCGGGCCACCCATAAGGCAGCGCACCCACTGTGCGAGGCCTGCAAGCAGCAGGGGCGCACTACCGCCGCTACGGTGGTGGACCACATTACCCCGGTAAGGCTAGGCGGTGACTTCTGGGACACGCACAACCATCAAAGCTTGTGCAACCCCTGTCACCAGGCCAAGAGCGCGTCAGAGCGCTTAAAACAGCCCCAGGGGGTAGGGGGTCAAAATCCCTAGGCGCCATCACGCCCACACCGTAGCCCAGAGTCGCAAACGCGTTCGTGCAAAACTGGACCCCAAAAGTTCTTCGGGTTATATATTCTAAATATTTAATATTATGGCAGGCGGCCGACCACGCAAACCAACCTCGCAAAAAGCCCTTGGCGGTACTTTGCAGCCATCTCGCACCAATATAAACGAGCCCACGCCTGAGGTGTATTTGCCCGTGCCGCCCGACTGGCTCAGCGACCGCGCCAAACAGTATTGGGGCGAAATAGGCAACGTGCTGCTGGCGATGAAACTCACCACCGTGGCCGATGGCCCTGCGCTGCAATTGCTCACCGAGGCGCTAGCTGAGTGGGCCGAAGCTCGGGAGTTCGTGTTGCGCGAAGGCTTCACCTACTGTACCTACACCAAGCAGGGCGATGAGATGCACCGGCCTTACCCGCAGGTGGCCATCGCTTCGGACGCATGGCGACGGTCGCACAAGATGCTCACCGAGTTCGGCCTGACACCGGCCAGCCGCAGCAAGGTTTCGGCGCTCGGCGGCGAGGATGGGAAGGACCCGTTCGAGGAAATGATGAATGATATGAAAGGATAATATGCTAGCCCCTTGGCACCAGTACGCCCATGATGTCGTAGCCGCCGGCCGCGCCGAAGCCGAGGTGCAGGATAAGCTGCGCCCGATGGTGCTGCGTATCGCTAAGCTCAAAAAAGAGCAGGCTGAATATGAAAAGGCACAACTACTTACCCCTGGCGTGGAAGGCGAGGCGAAAGACCGCAGCCGTGAAATCGGCGGGCTGGAGCGCAAGCTCGAGCCTCTGCGCGCTCAGCTGCGCCAACTACCCATGCGTGTGGGGCGCTACACTTGGTTAGCCTGCGAGCGCCACCTGCGTGACCTCGAAAACGGCCACGAGCGGGGGCTGAGCTTTAATGAAAAGGTAGCTGGTGCCGCCGTGCGCTTCTACTCGTTTCTCACCCACAACAAGGGCCGCTGGGCCGGCCAGCCGCTCACGCTGGAGCCTTGGCAGCAGTTCATCATTGCCAGCTTGTTCGGCTGGAAGCGGGCCGATGGCACGCGCCGCTACCGTGAGTCGTATTTGGAGGTAGCTCGCAAAAATGGCAAGAGCACATTCAGCTCGGGCGTGGGCTTGCAACTGCTGACCGTCGATAACGAGGCGGGCGCCGAAATCTACACGGCCGCCACCAAGGAAAAGCAAGCCCGCATCGTGTTCGGCGACGCCTGCAACATGGCTAAGAAGAGCACCCAGCTGCTGAAGAAAATCAAGGTGCAGAAAAACGCCATTTTCAGCCCGGCTACCCTTTCGAAGATGGTGCCGATGAGCAGCGAGGCCCAGACCGAAGACGGCCTGAACCCGCACGGCATCATCATTGACGAGTACCACGCCCACCCTAACGATGCGCTGTACTCGGTGCTGAAGTCGGCTACTGGTGCCCGCTCGCAGCCGCTGCTAAGCATCATCACTACGGCGGGCTTTTTAAAGCAAGGGCCTTGTGCCCAGCTACGCAAAGCCAACATTGGTCTCCTCGACGGCACCCACGAAGACGACTCATACTTCATCATCATCTACTCACTTGATGACGGTGATGACTGGCAGGATGAAGACACTTGGCGCAAGGCCAACCCCAACCTGGGGGTCTCACTTCCACTTACCTACCTGCGCGAGCAGTTTAAGGCTGCCGTGCGCCTTCCTTCGCAGCAGGTAAATTTCAAGACTAAGCATCTCAACCTGTGGACCGACTCTGCCGAGGTATGGCTGCCCAACGAACTATGGATGCAGGGCGCGCAGGGCAGCTTGGTGCTGACCGGCCGCCAGGCATGGGGCGGGCTCGACCTTGCTAAAACTCGAGACATCAGCTCATTTGTGCTCATTTTCCCTAAAGAGGATGGCGCATTTGACGTGCGCTGTTGGTTCTGGGTGCCTGAGGATAAGGTAGATGAGCGCACCAAAAAGGACTCGGTGCCCTACCGCCAGTGGGTGGACGAGGGGTATTTGATTGCTACGCCCGGCAACGTGACAGATTACGAGTTTATTAAAGCTGAAATCCGGGCTGCCTGCGACACCTATCAGGTGCAAATGGTCGACTATGACCCCTGGAATTCATCTATGCTGGTCAGCCAGCTTATAGAAGAGGGCGTGCCAATGCAGCCCTTGCGGCAAGGCTTTGCCAGTCTCTCGGCTCCCACTATTGAGCTTGAAAATCTGGTAGCTGATGTAAAGATTCACCATTATGGCGACCCTGTTTTGGCATGGATGTGCGGCAACGTAGTGCTCCAGCGCGACGCGGCCGGCAACATCAAAATCGACAAAGGCAAAAGCAGCGAGAAGGTCGATGGCATGGCGGCCCTAGTGAACGCGCTCGGCGGCTACATGAGTGGCGACGGCCCCGAAACCAGCGTGTACGAAGAGCGGGGGCTACTGATTCTGTAGCCCCTTGCCCCGCTTTGCCCCCGCTTGGCATTGCACCCCGGCTACCCTGCATCGGAGCTTTGACAAAAGCAAAACCCCGCCGTGCGTCTCAACTTCTGGTCTAATCCTGCCGCCAAAGATACCAGCAACCCGTTGCGGGCCGCTGTATCGGAAGTGCGTGAGCAGCGCAACACTGGCGTAGTTATTGGCACCGAGGACACTGACGCTCGTCTACTAAGCATGTTGGGCATGGGTGGCCAAACAATGGCTGGCGTTACCGTAAATGAGCGCACCGCGCTGGGCTTCGCGGCCGTTTGGGCCTGCGTAATGGCTATCAGCCAAGATATTGCGGCCTTGCCCTGCCAGTTGTTTCGTGAAAAGCCGACTGGTGGCAAAGAGCGCGTATTCGACCATCCGGCCACCCGTCTGCTGAATTTGCAAGCCTCGCCGCTGCAAAACGCGATGCCGCATCGCATGCAGATGACCGCCACGGTGCTTTTACACGGCAACGCCTACGCCCGCATTGATTGGGGTCGTAGATACACGCCAAAGGCGCTGTTATACAAGCATCCGCGTGAAACCGAGGTGCGCGAAAGTGGTGGGCGACTTTTTTACAAGTTTTGGGGCGACCCGCAGATTTACAGCGATTACGATGTTGTGCACCTGCGCGGGCTTACGCTCGATGAAAAGGGCATTCTGGGTTTATCGGTGCTGTCTGCTCATCGTGAAAGCATGGGTACGGGCCTAGCCGCTCAGCGCACTGGGGCCAACTTCTACGGCAACGGGGCCAAGGTCAGCGGCGCGCTTGAATCTGATAAGACTCTTACCAAGGACGCCGCCGCTCGTCTGCGGGAAAACTTTGCTAGCATCTATCAGGGCGTAGACAATGCGGGGAAGGTGGTCGTGTTGGAAGAGGGCTTAAAGTTCAAGAATATCAGCCTTTCGCCGGCTGATGCGCAATTCCTGGAAACGCGTAAGTACACTTGGAAAGAGGTCTGCGCTATTTTCCGCGTACCGCCTCATAAAACAGGCGACTTGGAGCGCTCAACCAATAACAACATTGAGCAGCAAGGCCTCGACTATACCACCAGCACACTCATGCCCTGGCTGGTCAATTTCGAGCAGGAATACCGCCTGAAGCTGCTGCGCACTGACGAGGTGGAAACCTACTACTGGCGGCACAACCTGAGCGCGCTACTACGTGGTGATTCGGCCGCCCGCGGCGCATTCTACCGCGTGATGACCGACATCGGCGTTTACAGCATCAACGAGGTGCGCGAGTTTGAAGACCAAAATAGCATCGGCGCGGAAGGCGATGTGCGCTTCGTACAGGTCAACCGCCAGACCCTGGCCAACGCCATCAAGGCTAAACCTAAAGAGCCGACCGGGACCGGCAACCAGCCCCCGCCCACCGATGAGTAAGCCCCTGCACCTACCCGAAGGCCGGGAGGCCCGTATCGTTACCACCCCGCCCAGCATTGAATACCGTGCTGTGGATGGCGGTGGCCAGGAGCCCGCAGCCTTTGTCGGCCAAGCCATCGTGTGCGGCAAACGCAGCGACCCGCTGGGCGGGCCGGGCTTTCGCTTCGTGGAAATCATTGACCCTCGTGCGCTCGATGCAACCGATGTATCGGACGTGATTGGCGTGTTCAACCACGACCCGAACCAATTGCTGGGTCGCACCCGCAACAAGACGCTGGAATTGACCCGTAGCGAGGACGGCGGCATGAATTACCGCATCCCCTATGACGGTCTAGACTCCGACCACCAGCGCGTGATGCGCAAGATTGAGCGGGGCGACCTGGACGGCAGCAGCTTCCTGTTTCGGGCCAAAAAAGACGACTGGCAGGAAGAGCAAGACGCGGCCGGCGGCAGCCTCTGGCTGCGTACGGTGCTCGAAATCGAGACGCTTTACGACGTCTGCCCAGTCACCAGCCCCGCCTACCCCGACGCCACGGCCGCCAAGCGCAGCCACGACGCCTACCAGCAGGCTCACCCCGCACCGCAGCCCGGTCCCTGCCCCGATTTGCTTTCCCGCCAGCTGGCTCTCAAGGCCCGCCGCTAATTCACTCTCACCTTTTTTCTGCAAAATTTTATGAATCTGAAAGAGCTGCGCGAAAAGCGCCAAGCCAAGATTGACGAGGCGCAGGGTATTCTTACCGAGGCTGGTAAGCGTGCGCCTGAGTCGCGCAGCCTCACGGCTGACGAAAAAACTAAGTACGATGGCCTGGATAAGGAAATCGATGACTTGGATACTGACATCAAGCGCGCCGAAAAAGCTGAGCAGCGCGCCAAGGACGATGCCGGCCGTACCCAGCCCATCAACAGCCACAACACCACAGAGGCACGCGATATCGCCAGCTATTCGCTACTCAAAGCCGTGCGCTCGCTGGCGGGTGGCGCCCCGCTCGAAGGCATTGAGCGCGAAATGCACCAGCAAGCTGAATCCGAGGCGCGGGCCACCGGCAAAGAGGTGAATGGGGTAGGCATTCCGCAAATGCTGCTTAGCCGTCGTGACAACTCGATTACGCAGCCCACGCAGCCCGAAGACGGCTCGGCCGTGAAGGTCGTGGACACCGTGCGCCCGGTCATTGACCTGGCTCGCCCTAAGTCGGTACTGCGGGCGCTAGGGGCCACGTTCCTGGGCGGTCTGGTAGGCGACGTGGGTGTACCCTCGCTCTCGCAGGGTGCTAAATCCACCTTTAAGGGGGAGATTGAAACGCTCGACAAATCCAACCAGAAGTTCAAGGACGCTAAGCTGACGCCGCACCGCATGGGTACCTGGGTGCGCCGCAGCAAGCAGTTCCTGCTGCAAACCTCGCCGGGTATTGAGGCGCTGCTACGCCAAGACCTGGAAAAGAGCATCGTGCAGGAGTTGGAGCGGGTTGCCATCAACGGCGATGGCGTAGATGATGAGCCGCTGGGCATCCTCAACTACACCGACATTCTACAGCTGGCACTGGGCGCCAACGGTGGCGTGCCCGACCGCGACACGCTCATTCTGCTGGAATCGCTGGTAGAAGGCCAGGACTTCAACCTTGACTCGGCCGGCTACCTCATCAACGTGGCCACCAAGTCGAAACTGAAGCGCACGAAGGTGGATGCCGGCTCGGGCATCTTCCTGATGAACGACAATCGGGAGCTCAACGGCTATCCCGTGCAGGTAACCACCAACGTGCCGCGCAACCTCAACAAGGGCACCGTCACCAACAACAGCCTCTCGGCTGCCATTTTCGGCGATTGGACCCAGCTACTGATTGGCCAGTGGGGTGGCCTCGACATCACAGTAGATAACATCACCCTGGCCAAGCAGGGGCAGGTCGAAATCATCATTCAGACCTTCCACGACGTGCTAGCTGCCCAGCCCAAGGCTTTTGCGGCCGTGAAAGACCTGGTGACAACCTAAGTCGCCTGAAAAGCCCGGCTGGCTGCGGCTGGTCGGGCTTATGGTTTTACCCTTATTCTCTGCCAACAATGTCGCAAACCGCTCAACAAAAGGCTGCAAAAGCCGCTGAAAAGACCGCGAAAGATGCTGAAAACGAGCAGAATCAGCTCGAATCCGGCGAAAACGGGCTAGAAACGCAGAAAATCAAGTTTTTGCGCTCCCACCCCCGCTATGGCTACTGGCCCGGAAATACTGCTGACCTGACGGCGGAACACGTCACGCTACTAGTGGAAGGCAAGTTTGCCGAGTTGGTGGCCGACGCTGAGTCCAATTCCGAAACCGAAGAATAGCCCGCCCCATGCTCACGCCCCGGCCGCTTGCCGCCCCGCCCCTTACCCTGGCCACCATCAAGGTGCACCTCAAGCTCGACCCCTCGGCCACCGATGAGGACGCGCTGCTAGGTGCCTACCTGAAGGCGGCCGTGGGTACGTTTCGGGTGCACAGCAAGCGCCGGTGGCCCGAGGACAATGAGCCGGTGGACATGGTGATAACTGACCCCACCACGGTGCCGCCTACCGGCGTAGTGACGAGCTATTCCGACCACCGCGTGCTCAATGCTGACGAGCAGGCGATGGCCGAAAGCTGGCTGCTGCTCACGCTGGGCCACCTCTACGAAAACCGCCAGAGTGTGGCCGTGGGGCTCAACCTCACCGAGTTGCCGCTGGGCTGCCAGTATTTGATGAATCTGTTACGGGAGCCGACGCTATGAACCTCGGCAAGCTCGACCGCCTCATCACGCTGCGCCAACCCGCGCCGGCCCCCGCCAACCCCTACGGCGGCGAAGGCCAGCAGTCCACGTTCACCGATGTGGCGCAGGTGTACGCGCAGGTTGACCCGGTGGCCGGCGGCGAGGGCTTTGTCGGCGAGCAGCTCACAGCCACGGCCCGCCAGAAAATCACTATCCGCTACCGGGCCGACGTGCAGCCCGACTGGCAGGTCCTGTTTGAGGGCCGCACCTATTCGATTACCGACGTGCAGCAGTTTGGCCGGCGCGTGGGACTCATTCTAACCGTGTACAGCCGTGGCTAAGAACCTATCCTTTGTAGGCATCGAAGAACTGTCGCAGGTACTTGACGCGCTTTCGGGCGATAATAAGCTCAGCAACAAAGTAGTTCGCGGCATCCTTAATAAGGCTGCCAAGCCCATTATTCAAAAGGCGCAGGAGCTGGTACCGAAAGACGATGGCGACCTGCAAAAAGCTATCGGCACCATTCCCGGCCGGGGCCAGGGTAAAGGCGAGCAGGTATACGTCGGCCCCCGGCGCGGCGGGCGCTTCAAGGGCTACGCGGGCCACTTGGTGGAATACGGCACAGCCCCGCACATCATTCGGGCCAAGGCCGCTGGCGGGCAGCTGCGCCTGCACGGCAACGTCTTCGCCGAAGAGGTGCACCACCCCGGCGCGGCGCCTCATCCATTCATGCGCCCAGCCTTCGACAGCAAAAAGGATGAGGCCATTGGCATCATCAAAGATGAGTGCAAAGCAATTATTCTGGACGGTTTCAAGGAAGTTTTAAAATGAAAAATCTACTCGCATTCACCGCCTTTCTGGCCGCTGGTTTTCTGCTGGGCAGCCGCCGGGCGCGCAAGGCTGGGCCTGTTCAAGAAATCTGCATTGAGGTGAAAGCAGATACAAAAAAGGCGCTAGCCGCCTTAAAAGAACTGCAAGCACAGGTTGTAAAAACTGATGCCGCGACAGTTCAATTCACGCAGCGCGCTGCTGATTTGGTCGCTATCACTCGGGACTACCGCACTAAAATCACTGATTAGTAATGGAGCCCGGCGCCATCCTCTTCGACCTGCTCAGCAAGGCCGCCCCCGTGGTGGCCCTGCTCGGCGCGGGCAGCAAGGCGCGCATTTACCCGGTAGTAGCGCCAGAAAAGACGCCGCTGCCCTACCTCACCTACTTCTTAGTGAGTCGGGTGCCTGAGGCTGGTAGTTCGGCCAACTGCCGGCTGGGCGACGTGGCACGGGTGCAGCTCAGCTTTTTCAGCAAGGACTACCCCACGCTGACCGCCCTCACGGCCGCCGCGCGCACCGTGCTTGATTACGCTGAACCGGAGCCCGGCGTGTATCTGGAGCCCGATAACCAGCAGGACCACCACGACAAAGCCGCGCTCTGCCTGTACCGCAGCCTCGACTACCGCGTGGAATTACCCTAATTTTTCTCTCACCTCTTTTCTGCAAAACAATGGCTTTAGACAAAATTCCCGGCCGCGATATTGGCGTTTCCATCGAAAAGGATGTGCAGGGCGCGCTTACCGATGTGCTCGTTGGGTGCATCACCGACTCCACCTTCGACGTGGATACTGAAACCGAGGAAGCGACCTGCATTGCCAGCGGGCAATTCAGGGAGTTCATCGGCGGGCAAACCGGCTGGACGATGGGCGGTACGCTCAACGTGCGCCAAGCTACCGGTGCCGACAAGGACGACAACGTGACGGCCGAAGACCTGCTCGACATTCAATTGAGTGTCAACAACAAGATTAAAATTCGCTACCGCCTCGGGTCGAAGACGGGCAACGCTTGGTACACGGGCGAGGGCATCATCACGAAGTCCAGCTTCAAGGGCCAGCTCAAGGGCATCGCCACCTACGCGCTGAGTGTGCAGGGCTCGGGCCCGCTGGTGAAGTCGTTCGCCCCCTAAGCCGCATCATTTTCAAGTGTTTGCTCAAAAACCCGCTCGGCTTCCGGGCGGGCTTTTTGGGCGAAACCCATTCCCTTTTTCTCTGCAAACATGAACGTCAATACCACCCCCAACGCTGCCCGTGGCGAGGTTACCGTTACCATCGCCGGCCAGCCGGTAGCCTTGCGTTTTAGCCTAGCCGTGCTCCACGACTACACCACTGCTAAGCGCTGCAAAATACCCCAGGTGCTGCAAGACATGGCTGAAGACACGTTGGGCACCATGGCCGATTTGCTTGCCATTGCGGTGCGCCGGGCGGGTAAGCCCGACTTTACAACCGCCGATGCACTGGAGCTTTCGCAGGAGTTGACCCAAGAGCAAGGCAACGCCATGGCCTCTGCCATTTGGTTGGCGCTTAAAATCGACCAAAACCCTTTGCTCAAAGCGCTGATAGCTCAAGCTCCGACTCCAGCGCCGAAACAACAGGAGTCGACGACTGGGGACAGCACCTCGACTTTGCTTACGGCGAGCTAGGCTTAACCCCTAAAAAATTCTGGAAGCTCACGCTTTCCGAGTTCGACCGCATGTGCCGGGGCTACCATCGGCGCAACGCAAACCAGTGGCGACAAACCCGGCTGCTGGCGACGCTTCAACTAAACGCCCACCGTCCGGCGCACGCGCTACCCTTTGTGCCCGAGGAATGGATGCCCCTGTACGGCGACACCCCACCCCCGCCGCCAATGGATGAGCAGGAGTTTGATGAAACAATGGCCCGCCTGGCTGAATTTGATAAACTATAAGTTATTATGGCTGATATTCTTGCAAGCGTATCCGTAGTTCTCGGAGCCGAGATAAGCGGGTTTCGGGCGGCAATGGCCCAGGCCCGCCGGGAACTGAGCGGACTCGTGAAGTTCAGCGAGGGCTTAAAGGATGTCGGCGAAAGTCTCACCAAATACGTCTCGCTGCCCATCGCCGCGATGGGCGTGGGCGCGCTGAAAATCGGCGGTGATTTTGAGTCGGCCTTCAATCGGGTACAGGCGGCTACCCAGGCCAGCGGCTCAGAGCTGGAAGCCCTCCGCAAAAAGGCGCAGGGCATTGCCCTCGACCCCAACTTGCAATTCACCAGCGTGCAGGCGGCGCAGGCGCTGGAAAACCTAGCCAAGAACGGCGCCAGCACGGCGGATATTCTGGGCGGGGCCGTGGACGCCACCACGGCCCTGGCTACGGCTACGGGCTCGCAGCTGGCCACGGCGGCCGACATCACGACCGATGTGATGAACAACTTTGGCAAGTCGGCCGAGCAGGCGGCGGGCCTGGTAAGCAACATCACCGGGGCCACGATTGCCAGCAAATTCAGCATCGACGACTACCGTCAAGCACTTGGCCAGGCCGGCGCTGTGGCAGGCCAGCTCGGGGCAAGCTTTGAGGACTTCAACACGGCGCTCAGCCTCACCAGCTCGGGCTTTTCATCTGGCTCGGATGCAGGCACCAGCTTCAAAACGTTTTTGCAGCGGCTAGTACCTCAGAGCAAAGAGGCTGAGGCCGCCATGAAAACACTGGGCCTCAATTTTTTCGATGCCCAAGGTAAGCTGCTACCCCTGCGCGACGTGGCTGGTCAGTTGCAGCGGGCGTTTGCTGGCCTTTCCGACCAAGCTAAAAACACCTTTGGCACCCAGATTTTTGGCGCAGACAGCATCCGCACGGCCCTGTTGCTGGCTAAGGATGGTGCGGAGGGGTTTGACCGCATGGCCGAGAGCATTGGCAAGGTGAACGCTGCCAGTCAGGGTGCTATCCTAAATCAAGGCTTTACGGGTGGCCTGGAAGCGTTCAAGTCAGCTGCGGAGGGGCTCGGACAGGCCATTGCTGATAGTGGCGTGTTGGCTTTTGCCGATGGCCTGCTGCGGCGGGCCGCCTCCCTGGCCGCTGGCCTAGCACAGCTAAACCCGGCTGTGTTGGGTACGGCCACGGTACTGGCCGGCATGGCTGCCGCTATTGGGCCGGCGGCCCTGGCACTCGGCACGCTGGGGGCGGCGCTGCCCGCAATCCGGGCGGGTATTCTTGAGGTGCGGGCGGCTACGCTGCTGCTGCAAAACAACATGGTGCTGCTGCGCGGTGCGCTGGCGGCCGTACTGAGCCCCACGGGCGCTATTGTGGCTGCCCTAGTGACCTTGGGGGCCGTTATCTACGCAGCCAATACAGAGGGTGAGCGCGCCTACGCAACCTTTCAAAAGCAGGTAGAAGCCACGCGCAAACTTGATAGCAGCCTGACTCCGCTGCTTGACCGCTACGACCAACTCAAGAGCAAAACCAATCTGAGCGCTGCCGAGCAGGAAGAGCTGCGTAGCGTAGTGCAACGAGTGACGGACATCATGCCCGAGGCGGGCACCAGAATTGACGAGTATGGCAACTTTATCGATATTGCTGCCCAGAAGGCTCGCAAGTCAATCGCCACGTTCGAGGGCATAGATAAAAGCTTCGCGCTCGCTAGCTTGCCGGCCGCCAAGGCTCGACTGAAAGAACTGGAAGGCAGCTTCGCCAGCTTGCAAAAAGCAGCCGAGCAGGTAAACGACACGGGCAAGTTAAACGGCGTTGCGCTCAGCAGCTTAGGCGACAAAGGCGCGGCTGAAAACCTAGGCTATCTGCGCGATGACATTGCCAAAGTGGGCGAAGAGCTGGACAAGCAACGCAAACAGGTCAAGGACTTTGAGGCGGCGGCGGGCGTGCTGGCCACTACCATCGGCGGCAAGCTCACGCAGGCCCTGACGGATGCTGACATCGCCCTCAAGTTTTTCGGCAGTGGGGGCGGTGGTGTAAGCGCGCAAATTGGGTTGCTGGCCAGCCTGCGCGAGCAGTTGGATGCCGTGCGGAAAGCTCGTGAAAATGAGGCTACTGAAAAAGCTATTTTTGCCGACGATAAAGTAATAGCGGCGCTAGAGGCAGAAATTGCACGCCTCGAAGGCCTGGCCAAAGCAGGCAGTAAGCTGCGCGACGTGTACGCAGAAGTGCAGAAAAGCCTGGCCGACGTGGGTCGTCTCTCCACGGCGCTGGGCGACCAGTACGAGTACCTGAAAAATCGCCAGTCGGCTACTGAGTCGGGTATTAAAAAGCTGGTCGAAGCGGGTTACAGCCCGGCTTCTAAAGCAGTGCAGCGGTTGGTGGCCGACCTGCGCAACCTAAATACGACGCTCGGCGATAACGCCCTGCTGGCGGGCCGCACGGTAAAGGGCACCGAGAAACTGTTTGAGACGCCGGATTTTGAGTTGCCCAAACTACCCGAGCTTGAGAAACCCCAGGTGGTTGGCTTACTGCCAGATTATGAGCAGATTTTCAGTGATGCAGCGCTAGCGGTATTGCTAGGAAGTCAGAAATTGTCAGAGTCGCAACTATTTGCGCTTGATAAGCAGCGTGCATTTAATACTAATATTGAAGCCCTTGGCGAGCAGTTAAATAATTCAATTGGGCCATTGCTCGCTGGTTTTGCTGTTCAATTTGGTGATGCGTTTGGTAGTATTGCATCCGGCACCGCCTCCGTGTCAGATGCTTTGCAAGGTCTATTCGGTGGTATTCTTCAATCAATAGGCGCCTTCATGTCGGATTTTGGGGCCCAATTAATTGTAATTGGTATTGGCAAACAGGCGCTTGACACCTTGTTTAAAGGCATTGGAACGGGCCCGATTGCCATTGCTGCAGGACTTGGATTGGTGGCTTTGGGTGGCATCGTATCAGCCGTTGGCAAGGGCGCAGCAGGTAATCTCGCTAGTGTATCTAGTGGCAACACAAGTAATCCAACCATCACCAACTACGGCCAGCGAAGCAACCAGACCACCATCAAGGTACTGGCTGAATTTAAGCTACGCGGGCAAGATTTCGTGGCGATTGGCCAGCAGAAGAATTATCGCTCAAAGGTTACAGACTAAAACTACCCCACAAATACACTTGGCCCAGAAAGCCGATGCCAATAACTTTATGCCCGTAGTTGTGACCATTAATAATTAAATTCCACTCTGTTAGAGAAAAGATTCCCCAGTTTTTGCGAATTACCCCCTCTGCTGCCTTGGAGTCAGCAGTAAGCCTCGCATAGGGTGAAACATCCATCTTATTAGGATTTGAATTATCAAGATAGAAGTCATTGTACAGCCTTTCGCCTACAGCAATTCTATGGACTCGTATGCCTGGATTGGTTAGTAGCAGAATTAGTGCTAATGCAGCCGCTATAGGTAAAGCTTTTTTCATGGCGCCAAAATAACCAAGAAAGACAAAAGCCCCGACCGCAAGGTCGGGGCTTTTGTCTTTCTTAGCAGCCGCAGCCTTTACCAGTGGTCCAAGTGCAGCCATTTAGGCCGCAGTCGGATTTATTATACTTGCTGCACCCACATTTTGAAGTGCTTGGGGTGGGGTCGCCGCTGCCGCTACAGGCGGCGAGGGAGGCGATGGTTAGCAAAAGGAAAAGCTTGCGCATAGCAATGAAGGATTAGTGAGCCACGAATATATAGGTAATTTTCAAAGTCCTGCCCCGCTTTGCCCCCGCCCGCCCCGGTAGCCTGCCCCGGCCCGGGCGGAACTTCGGGGCATGGCTCTGATACAACTGCGGCGCAAGATTTTCCCCAACAATACAGGAACCGGAAGTCAGTATATTGCGCAGGTCATTTACTACGACACCGACCCGGCCGTGCGCACGCTCTACCGCACGCAGCTCGATTCGGCGCTGAACGACCCGGCCGAGTTGGCCAAAGATGCGCTGGTCGACACCTATCAGGTGCGGCCGGGCAAGGCCCTGGGCGTGTACTACAACGGCAACGGCAGCGTGTACACGAAGCCTGTGCCGCTGGCGCCCGGCACGGGCCAAAACCCGGTAGCGGTAAAAATGGGCCTGTTGCCCGCCTACACCTACGACAGCAGCCGCAGCGACGGTGTGGTCGACATCACGGGTGAGCTGGGCCTGCCGCCCTACCAGATTACCTTGACCGGCGCGGGCGGGGCCGTCAACCGCACCGGCACCTCTGTTTCGGAGCTCTACCCGGTGCGGTTTTACAACCTGCCCGCCGGCACTTACCTGGTGGGCATCACCGACGCAACGGGCCTCGCGGCCAGCCGCGTTTTCGACGTGGGCGTGGGCGTGGGCTACGGCCGGGCGGCACTCATTTACGAAGAGGCGTTTTCGAACGTCACCAACACCTACCAGTGGAGCTACAACGACCACGCGGTAGTATTTTACCAGTACGGCGGCAAAAGCCCCGGCGGCTTCTACATCGCCCCGCGCGCCACGCTGCTCGACGGCTACCTGCTGCCCAGCGGCCTCTGGCGGCGCGTGTACAGCGCCGGCATTAATGTCAACGGCGGCACCGACCCGACTACGCTGGTGTATTTCGAGGACAGCCCCACCACCGAAACCAGCGAGCTCGAGCTCGACAACCTGATTTTATTTCACCCCGACACGCCGGCTGAGCAGAACGGCGGGCTGCTGCTGGAAATGCGCGCCAGCCACCCGCCGCTCACCTTCACGCTGCGGGCCAGCCGGGCGGTGGTGGCTACCAACCAAACGGGCCACTTCGACGGCCTGCGCGCGCTGAGCTACACGGTGGAGGTCGTGGACCGCTTGGGCAAGTCGCTCACCGTGCCCGTGGAGCTCCTTGCCCGCTACGGCCCGCGCTGGCTACTGGCCTACAGTGACGTGGCGGGCGTGCCGTGCCGGCTGGAAATGTGGGCGGCGGGCTACACGGGCGCGGTGGAGAAGATTTTCGGCCAGGCCAGTCCGGTTATTCTCAAAACGGACGGGCTCAATGGCGCCATCGGCGGGCAGGGCGACATCGGCCCGGTGGTGACCACCACGGCCGAGCTCAACCTTCAGGTCACGGCCGATACGTTTGAGGAAATTATCGGCCGTGACCGCTATTGCCGCGTGGATTTCTACTACGACAACCAGCTGCACTTCCGGGGCTTCGTGGAGCCTAGTACCTACGACGCACCGATGTTACCGGGCCTGCAAAACGTGTCTCTGACCGCCACCGATGGGCTGGCCGGCCTGAAAGAGGTGTTTATGAGCGGGCACCTGAACCAGCGGCTGTACGGCCGCCGGCCCTGGCTCAACACGCTGCTGCACTGCCTGAGCCGCACCGACGTGGCCCTACCCGTGCGCCTGTTCACCAACCGCCGCGAGGTGAGCATGGCCACGACCGCCGCGCCGGAGCAGGAAGCCACTACCGACCGCACGGGCTACTGGAAAGAGTCGGAAAACGAACCCATTTTTCAGCGCCCAACACTTGAGGCCGTGGCCCAGGCGCTGGGCGGCACGCTTATGCAGCGCGAGGGCCGCTGGGAGATTCGTAATATTTTGGAAGCCGCCGGCGATACCGAGGGCCGGGCCTACCGCCCGGCCGGCACTCCGGTTGGCACGCTTACCGTGGCCGCCCCCACGGCCACGATTCTACCGCCCACGCAGGGGTTGCTGCACTGGCTTGATGCGGACCAGGTCAAGCAGGTGCGGGCCGGCTGGAAAAGCCTCACTGGCAAAACCGATGTGGGCTACCTCAAAAACGCCTACCCGCAGGGCGCGGTCTTTTCCGATAAAAATGCCTGGCTCGAAGACGCCAGCCGCTTGCAGGCCGTAAGCGGCTGGCGGCCGGGGCCGGGCGTTAGCTTTCCGCTCATCCTGAGCCGCACCGGCGAGAAAGGTGCGGACTACACCACCCTGTGGCCCCGCGCGGTGCCCGGCGACATGCTCGACAAGCGCTACCTGCAAGGCCCGCCGCTGCCGCTGGCCCCCGGCGGCGAGGCCGTGCCGGCCGCACTGCAGCTTACCGGCCGCTTCGTGCCAGCCGAGTACTACCTCGACGGCGATGGCAATCAGGTGGCCGCGCCAACCAACGCGCAGAAATGCGTGCTGGCTTACGAGCTGGTGATTGGCGGCCGGCCGGCGGGCATTCAGCTGGCTGAGTTTGAGCTGGCCGCCACCAATGCGGCGAAGGATACGGTGGTCAGCATCCCGCTCAAGGCCCTGCCCAGCGCCGCCCCCGGTGCCGAGCTGCGTATCTACGCCTGGTACGCGGCCGACACGGGTGCCTTTACCCATGCCGCCACGCTGGTCGGCTTGCAGCGCTACAAGAAAGGTGACGTGGTAAAGCACGATTTCGGCGGCGGCGACGTGCGCCTCTACGTGGTGCGCTTCGATGGCGCGTTCACCGCCACCGCCACCAACCCCGACGTACTCACCCAGCTCACGGCCACCGATGTAGGCCTGGGCACGTTTTACCTGAGCAGCGCTGGCATTCAGCTCACGCCCCAAGGCGCCACCTGGGAGGGCGAAGACAACTTCCGGGCTGATGGCCCCGCCGGGCATATCCGACCCAGTGACCCGCTGGAGGTCTTTCACCCCGACGTACCGCTGGCGGCGGGGCTGTTCGGTGGCAACCTCTACGCGTTTAGCCGCGGCGTGGCGCTGCTCGACGGCACGATGAGCACCAGCTGGCGGCGCAGCATCGACAAGGACGCCAGCCCGCTTCTTGAATCGAACGTGTACGACGGCCTGGCCCTGCGCGACGGCGCGAGCCGGCTGCTGCTGGGCGTACTCAACCACCGTGGCACCCCGCCGCCGCTGCTGCTCGATACGCTGGACGCGCCCTCCGACGTGCCCGGCCGCCGCTTTGCCGTGTGCGCGAGCGCCTGGGACACGAAGCTGGCCCATACCGAGGTCTCACTGGTGCAGAACGGCGTAGGTGCCAGCGCTAACCACCCCTACGGCGGCATCACGGGCAAGGTACTGATTGCCGACACGTTATACCAGTGGTTGCCCGGCCAGTTTACGCCGCACGCGCTGGGCGCGGACGATGGCAGCTTGCTAAGCTGGGACTAGCCGCTTGCCCCGCTTTGCCCCCGCCTGGCCTAGCAGGCGGGTAGGGGGCGGGCGGAACTTCGGGGCATGCTACCGCCGCAACTACGACGCATTCACCAGCTACCCAGCCTGGTTACGCCCAAAACCTCGCTTTCGGGCGCTTATACCGTGTGGGACGTGCCGCTCGGGCCGGTGGGTGGTGCCTACAAAACGTTCCGTGGCACCGCTGAGCAGTATGCCGAGTATCTGGCGACCATCCTGCCGGGCAGCCCCGGCGGCCCCGCCGTCATTTCGCAGCCTATCTCCCTGGCCGGCGCTCAGCAGCTGCGACTCAACGCCCCGCCGGCGGCGCAAGTAGTCAGTAATATCCTGTACGCGGTGGAGGGCAGCGGCTGGAATGGCGGCACGGTGACAACCACCGTGCACGTACACGGCCTGAACCCCAGCACCTTCGCGCCGGTCGGCTACGTGCTCGATACCCAAGGCGTGCAGCAGTGGGTCAGCGTGGACGTGGCCGCCGGGCTGGTAGATACGGAGGCCGTACGGGATGCCCATATCATCCAGTACGGCGAGCTGCGCCTCACCGCCGGCGGCGCGCTGCAGGTGCCGCTGCTGCTCGGCCCGGCCGTTACCACGGATGCGGTAATTGAAGAGCTGCTGGTGCCGCTGGCGGGCACTACGCCCACGCCCGCCACCACGCCGCCGGGCGTCGAGCCCGACGACACCGCCAATACGCTCACCGTAACGCACCCCTACGGCATGAGCGCTACGGAGGCGCAGGTGAACTTCAGCAGCACCTGGCTCGCCTACACCGCCATTCCGGGCTACAACGCGAGCACCGGCAAAATCGACGTGGGCAACGTGGCCCGCCCCGCCGGCTACTTCACGCTACGCACCGCCGCCGATGCTGCCACCGGCCGGGCCGCCAGCGTGACCGTGCCGAGCGCCGCCTTTACCGCCACGACCGCGCCGGGCAAGCCGAATCTGCTCACCAACACCAACCTGGCCGATGCCAGCGCCTGGACGCCCGGCGACCTCGGCGTGGTAGCCGGCCAGCTCGACCCGGCCGGCGGCACTACCGCCGTGCTGGCCGTGCCGAATACGACTAACACAGACAACCACAACCTGCGCAGCGCGCAGCCATTCAGTGGCTACGCGGCCGGCCGGGCCATGAGCTACGTGCTGGAAGGCAAGCCGGGCGGCTACCGCTTCGTGACGCTGTGGGTGGTGCAGGCCAACAACAGCGCCTCGATAGCCATGGCCCTTTTCGACCTGCAAACCGGCAACGTGGTGAACAACCCCTCCGGCACGGCCGTGGCCAGCGTGCCACTGGCTGGTGGCTACTACCGCGTGCAGCTGGACTTCACGGCCAACGGCAACGACTTCTTCCTCTTCCCCAAAATCTGGGACAATACCACGGGCAGCAGCTACGCCGGCGACGGCACCAGCGGCGTGTACCTCGTCAATCCGGCGCTGCAAGACGCTTAATTTATGGCATCTACTCACCTCGCCGCCTTTCCAACCCGCCCCTACGCGTCCTACGAAAGCGCCAGCGTCTTCCGTAACGGCAAGTACCTGATTCGCACGCTCTACTCGTGGGAGCTGCGCATGGGCAACGCGCCCATCGTGTGGGACCGACTCGACAACGCGGGCAATCTCGTCACCGACCTCACGGGCCTCACCGTTGAGGTAGAGGGCAACAACATCACCAGCACCTGGGCGGGCACCATCAACAATACCAGCACCGAAAAAACCGGGGCCAAGAAGTTCACCAACTCGCACCAGCCTGCGGCCATGATTCCGGCCTGGGGCTTCACCTTCATTTTTACCGGCTACGAGGAAGGCGAGGGCTCGCCGGGCCTGAAAATCGACCTGGCCCGGCCGAATGAGAAAATTGAGGTAATCAAAAAGGATACGGTTGGCATCAACCGGGTGGCGAAGGATGCGAACTACCTCTACGGAGCCGCAACGCGGATTGTCTACGATGGCAGTAGCAACAAATACCGCACGGGTATCGTGGTACTGCGGCAGTTGCCAGGCGGCAGCAATGAGTACGTGGAGCTGCCCGGCATGGTGCGCGTGGAGTCGGGGTTAGAACAGCCGTATTACATGCTGGCCCAGCTTGACAGCCCCAGCATTCCCGACGGGACCGCCTGGAATCAGGTCGAGGTTATCTCGGACCTCGACGTAAGCGACCGTTATATCTACGTGGCCCGCGAGGGACTCGACCGCATTGAGGTACTGGACAAAGCCAACAACCACCAGCTGGCGGCCACGCTCTCCATTGCTGGCCCGCACCGCATTACGCTGGTGGGGAGTACTACCCTGTGGGTTAGCAGTAGCACCAGCAACACGGTGGCTGAGTATGCGCTGGGCGAGGGCACCACGGCCACGCGGACCGGCCGCGTGCTCTCGGGCATCAACGAAGCCGCCGACCTCGACACGTCGCCCAACCGCACGAAGCTGGCCGTTTTGGATGGCAACCGCCTCAATGACACGCGCAAGCTCACGACCTACGCCGCCCGCGTGTACGACGTAGCCAGTCTGGAGCAGGTATTTACCTACGGCCGCGCCGTGAGCTACGGCGACGATGCCACAATTGAAGATGATAAGCTGCTGCCTATCAATACAAAAACCTTTGAGCAGACGCCCAAAATCAACTCGACAGGCTTCGTAGCATGGCAGGATGATACCCACCTGTGGGTGGGCGATTGTGGCAACGACGACAACAAGCTGGTCAGCATCACCACCCGCCAGATTATAACCCGCATCGGCTGGCGCGGCTTCTGCTACGCGGCGGCGCTGATAGCCAATGACCGGTGGAAGAAGCTGCAAGATTACAAGCAGTTCGAACTTGACCCTGAAATCATTACCACCCAGGGAATTACCGCCACCAACGGAGCCTACCGGGCTACGCATAATTTCGCCCTGTTCCGTCGGGCAGAGTACGACGACAAGTACAACCGCCTGGCGCAGCCCACTAAGTTCGACAACGGCCGCACCTTCGCCTTTTTGCAGCACCAGCGGCCGGCCGACCCCACGGCTCCGGTTGATTTCCACCTGCTGCTCGTGGAGAAAACGGCCACGCAGGTAGTTTACACCGACCAGAAATTTCCGATTGGCTATTGCATTAATAAAGACCAGAGCCTCACCTACTACGAATCGACGGACGACAATGGCAACGTACTACCTGATACGGGGAGGGTGGGCGCGCTGCTCACGATGTGGAAGCGCCCCAAGGTCGGCTACAACGCCAACGGCGTGCCGCAGTTCGGCCCGCGCCAAGTAGCCTGGGGGCCAATTCGCGTAAGGCTGGAAGACCCTATCACCGAGGGCGGTGGGCTCGTGCGCAACACGCGCACCGACAGCGGCGTGTACATGACGTACAGCATCGATGTTACCTACAACAAGCCCAAGGGCTCGCGGGGCGGCTACTACCATACGGGCATCCTCGGCGAGGGCGAGCAGGAGCTGCGCGGGCGGTTCAGCCCCTCCACCCTGCGCGACTGGTACGAAGGCAAGTTCCCGGAAGATGACAAGTACGAGGATGCCAACGGCACCCACTACTCGGGCAGCTACTACCAAGCTGTCGGCGATAACTTATTCACCGGGGCCAACTGCGAATTTTACAAGGGCAAGGCTGTTTTCAAGTGGAAGGCCTACAATCCGCTGGGCTTGCTGCGCCACGTAGCAGGGCAGACCAACCAGCAGGGCAACCCGCTGCCGCCGGGGCCGCCGGCCTACGCCACCAACAGCACGCGGGGCGACTTCGCGCCCTACAAAAATTTCATTGTTCACGTCAGCGGGGACGAGGGCGCGGGAGCTGGCAGCATCTGCATGGTGTATGCGGGCTTTGATAGTATCTGGTCGCAGAGCCTACCGCTGAGCGAATACACCCCGCCGACCGACTCCGCCGTCAACCTGCTGGCGGGCCTGCCAAAGCAATCCTTCGTAACCAGCGGCACCGCGGGCTGGACGGTTTCCGCTGCCAGTGGCCTGGGCCTGCTGCTGCTAACCGGCCGCCTCGAAACCGATGGCACCGACCTGCTGGCCGACTTCGACGGCTCGCTAGCTGCTGGCAACGTGCGGCGGGCGCTCGACGTGCCGGCCGGGCCGTGGGAGCATAGGACCGTGCTGCGCTTCACCAAAGGGGCGTTCCCGCAGCAGGCGGGCGAGCTGGCTAACGTGGAGTATTACGACACGTCCGGCCGTCTCATTGCCAGCACCGGCCGGCGCGAAATCACGAACGACAACTGCCCGCTTCTGCTCAACAACCAGGTAGCAGGCACCCGCAGCACCGAGGCCTGGCGCAGCTACGGCGACGACCGGAGCGTCGCCATTATCGGCGTGGGCGAAGACAAGCGGCCCTACGTGGAGTACGCGGGGTTTCCGCGCTTCTACGTCGATGGCCCAGCCGACCCGACCGCTGACCCGCACGCGCTAGGCTCGGTGCAGCTAACCTTTCAAAACGCTGGTAATCGTGGCTACGGCATCGGCCTGTATCAGTCGCGGCTTACTACGCAGACCATTCCCCCAACCCCCGACCCCGCTCGCATGGTTGCCACCGTCCCCGCCCCGGCCCCCGGCCCGGACCAGCTGCTCTACGCTACCCTTTCAGCTGCCGCGCAGGCGCACTACGACGCCGGCGGCCAGGTGCTGCTGCGCGCCCGCCTGCCCCGCGGCATGGCCGGGCCGTGGCTGCTGGTCGGCAAAAGCAGCGGCACGCAGGCGGCCACGATTAGCAGCGCCGCCTACGAATGCCCGGCCGGCGGCGCGCAGACTATTGCGGTTTCGGGCGCGCTGTGGTTTGGCGCCGTAGGCATCCGCACGGCGGGCGGCAAAAGCATTTCGCTGGACTTCGGCACGGGCTACACCTACGCGGCGGGCGAGCTGACCGTGCTAGCGGCGGCGGGCGCCCGAGCGGGCGACGTGGTAACCTACTCCTACGCCACGGGCAAGGTAAGCGGCGGCACCCCGCCCGGCGGCCAGCTAACGCCCGCCCAGCTTGCGCAGGTGCAGGCCATCAGCTCGAAGGTGTACATCATTTCCGACACCGGCATCAAAGGCTACGCCACGCTCGACGCCGCGCTGGTTGATGCCGAGCTGCTCGAAGACTGCGCCATTGTGTGCAATCAAAAAGGCTTGAGCAGCAGCGGCGTGACGGCCAGCGCGGGCGTTAACACCTTCTACGGGCAGGGCCTGCGCTTCGCTCCTTCGCAGCCGATTGACTTTTCGGGGGCCATCGTCTTTAGCTATTTGAGCGCGGGCGAGACCCGCGTGGGCGCCAACAGCAGCCAGTTTCACAGCTCGCGCCTTTCGCGCCTGGCTATCGACCGCCAGGCGGTAAGCCTCTACAATTCCGTGGTGCAGGACGTGACCGGCACGGGCTCGCTCTACCTCTACGGCGACACGCCCGACCCGCGCACCGTCGCCGCCGGTATCACCGTTATCGACCGGCGCTCGGCGGCGGCCTCGACCACGCGGGTGTATTTCTCGAAGTGGAGCAACACCACGGGCCAGTACTTAACGAGCACCACCACCAACGCGGGCAACGGCTACCAGTACTACTTCGTGGCCCTGCCGCAAAAGGTGAGCGAGATTCTGCCGGCCGGCACAGCGGGCTACGACCCCGCCACGGGCACGTTTACCGCGCCTTTCGACGGCATTTACGACGTCAACTACTACGTGGCCGTGGTGGGGCTCGCGGCCGGCGATGACTACACCGCCCTCATCTGTAACCCTGTCTCGACC